>CAUHBX010000044.1 GCA_959604475.1 uncultured Eubacteriales bacterium | reverse complement strand
AAGTATAACAGCTACAGCTACCTGGGGATTATCAGTTGAGGCGAATCCCACAAACCAGCTGTGGTCATATTCTTTCGCGTTTTCAGCGGTTCCTGTCTTTCCTGCTGCCTGATAGCCTTTAAGCTTTGCGGCAGTTCCTGTACCTCTGTTTATGACCTCTGTCAGCATCTGAGTAAGTCTTTCTGCTTCAGCTCCCGTCATTACTGTATCATAAATCTTAGGTATTGTTGTTGATTTTGTATTACCGTTTCCGTCAGTTATTTTTTCTACCATATATGGCTGCATCATGGCTCCGTCATTTGCTACAGAAGATATCAGCATAGCCATATATAAAGGGGTAACAAGAGTTTTTCCCTGTCCTATTGACGTTTCTGCAAGTTCACTGGAATTTGAAAACCTTGTCAGTGATACAATGCTGTCTGACAGCGGAAGGTCAAAGCTCATGTCAGAATTCATATGCAATGAATCGGCAGTGGCCCTTAAATTTGCAGCCCCTGCTTTTTCACCTAAAGATGCAAATGTACAATTGCATGAATAGGCCATAGCATCATCTATTGATACAATTCCGTGGACTTTTGAATTAAAGCAGTGTATGATTTTATCGCCCAGTTTCACCTCGCCCTCACAGTCAAAGACAAAGCTGTCCAAATCGTCCATATTCCTCATTGAAGTAAGCGCTGTTACTATTTTAAATGTTGAACCAGGAGGATAAAGTCCCTGTGTCGCTCTGTTGAGCATAGGGCTGTTTTCATCTGTTGAAAGCTCATTCCAATCCTCGCTGACCGTATTTGGGTCGAAAGACGGTGTTGATGCCATCGCAATAATACCGCCGGTTGTTGGGTCCATAACAACAGCTGCTCCCTTGTTTTTTCCTAAAAGTTCATAAGCAAGCTTCTGAATATCCATATCTATAGTAAGATAAACATCATCACCTGTAAGCTCATTTCCCGAAAAAATATTTTTAACTCTTTGGCTTATCTCATTGTCAAGCCCAAGAAGGTTGAAGTTTTCCACAGCCTCTATTCCCGCTGCCCCTGCTCCGATATAGCCAGTTATATGAGCGGCAGCCTTTCCGTATGGGTATTCTCTGTCATACCCATTTTCTGTTTTAACGCTTTCAGCCATTATGTTTCCTTCTGAATCATAAATACTTCCGCGCTTGAAATCTTCATTTCCAAAGCCTAATCTTGCATTATAGCTGTTGGCTGCTATAGTCTGTCTGTCATAGGCAACAAGTTTGAACATCGTTGCGAGCACAAGGAAAAATAGGACAGCTAATATCCAAAATACCCTTTTCATGCTCGTTTTCATACCGTTGTGCATACCATCACTCCGTTATTACGCCTTTTTTCTAAAGCGTTCAAATATAGAAAGCTTACTTTCAAATTCCTCTTCCTCTTCTTCATCCTTTTTCAGCTTTTCGGCCGGTGTTCCGTTTGCCCACTGCAGCAGCCCCATTAGGCCTACACTGACAAGTACAGAGCTTCCTCCATAGCTTACAAAAGGAAGCGTGACACCTGTAAGCG
This sequence comes from uncultured Eubacteriales bacterium, assembly GCA_959604475.1. Taxonomy (GTDB): domain Bacteria; phylum Bacillota; class Clostridia; order Lachnospirales; family Anaerotignaceae; genus Metalachnospira. The sequence goes on along the minus strand of CAUHBX010000044.1, from coordinate 5,645 downwards.
GTATAAGCTTTATAACTCCGCCGATAATAAGGAAGGTTTGGAATGAAAACATAATTACTATTCCTGCCGCAAGCATACTGTAAAATCTTCTTTTTGCCCTAACAGCTATGAACATACCTCTTAAAAACAAAAGCATATATATACATACAATTCCCATCGCAAAGACAGCTCCCATTTCCTCACAAACCGCTGAAAATATAAAATCCCTTTCAACAACCGGTATCTTTCCGGGCATGCCCCTTGTAAGTCCGCTTCCCAAAAATCCCCACGTTGTTATGGCAAAAAGAGACTGTGTTATCTGGTATCCTGTATCGCCTGCATCCTTCCACGGGTCAATCCATGTCGATACGCGAACTCTTACATGTCCAAAAAGCTTATAGGCCAGGAGCGAAGCCAGTCCCATTCCGCCAAATCCTGCAAGCAAAAGAAGAAAATTGCTTGTCGTTATATATAACAGCAGCATATATGTAACAAAGAATATAAGCGCTCCACCTAAATCCTTCTGAAGAACAAGGCAAAGAACTATAAAAGCAGCAAATCCGGTAACATAGCACAGCCGTTTAAAGTCAAGCGGTTTTCTGAATACACAGGCTATATAAAGCAAAAACATAAATTTTACTATTTCTGACGGCTGAAAACCAATACCTTTAATCTTAATCCAGTTAAGCGAGCCATTCTTTTCATCACCAAATATGAAAGGAAGGAGTATGAGCGCTACTGACAGAATAAGATAAAATACTTCAAATTTCTCAAGCTTTGGTATGAGCTTAAGCATAGGCGGAATTAGCATTATTAGCGCTGTGCTTACAGTTATCCATACAAGCTGCTTACCAGCCAGAGTAGGGTTAAGCCTCTGAAGCATTATGAGGCCGGTGTCCATAAGAAAATACATGCAGTTCCATATAAGCGGACAACCATGTCGGTATATTTTTTTAAGTAAATAGGATGACACAAATATGTATACAAGCGCAGCCGCACCCGAAACAAGGACAGCCAAATCAACGCTCTTGTCTTCCTTATTCCAGCACAAAATGGCATATGCAGTAATATGCATTAAAATTATCACAATTTTCTGTATTGAGATTGCTCTGGGCAAATTCTCATTGCTGCATTTTCTTTCGCCTACTACATATACAAGTCCCCAAAAAACAAATATTCCTATATATAAAATAAATAAATACCTGCTTATTAAAATTAAAAAATCAAACATTGAGCTATTACTCAACTCCTCGGAAGAAATGCCCCTTAGTTGTGGCCTTCTTTGACATTTTGTTAAGCATATCCGTGGCGGCCTGTCCAGGATGCTTCGGGTCATTTACCATTTCGGCATATGCTCTTATTATATCTGCAGTTTCACCTGGTGTCTCCTTTGTAAAATCCAGGCGCACATATCCCGCAGGATTTTCCAAAACTTCATCAAAAAATTTAAGCGTAAATAAAGGCTTGCTGTTAAGTATCTGGCATACGCACTGTCTGCAGTCCGGCAGAAGAGGAAAAGCCACATCCTTTCTGTCTTTAAGCGCATATTTTGCTTCTGAATATCTTTCTGAGCAGTAAATCCCCGCAGTCTTTTCTCCTGCATAGTTTCCAATAGGACACTGTACAGTAGTCATTAACGGAAGATATCCATATACCACCGTTTCACATTCATCATCAGCTGCGGTATTTAGCTCCTTCACATTAAGCTCTACCGACATAGTTATTCTGTCCGCACCCCTATGTCTAAAATATTCAACTGCCTCATTGTTAAAAATATTCATGTTATAATCAAGCGCAACAGGCTTTCCAAATTTCTTTACCATATCAAACAGCCCCACTGATGTGACAAGAAACCCGTCTATCATACTATTTGACAGCTTAGAAATAAAGTCCCCGTAAAGCTTTTGTGTATTTGCTCTGTAGATTCTAGGGAAAGCAGCATATAATTTAACGCCTTTATCATGAGCCTTATTTATTATATACTCAAAATTCTCCTCAAAATCCTTACATATTTCATAATAGACCGTATTTACAGACACGCATGCAATTGCTGCATTCAGTTGTCCTCTATCCCTTACCTTTACATTCAGCTTTTTATTCATTTTAACTCCGCTGACACTCGTTTCAGGGAACGCTATAAAATCAGGTTCACTATGTCTGCTTTTGGTTATAAGTTTTTCCGCCAAAGCTTCACATGCAGACCTTCTAAGCTCATTTAACGCTTTTATGTCAATATATATTCCGTCATCCAGTTCAACATCCAGTTTTTTAAGTTCAAAAGGTGTCGAGCCCATTTTACTAATCTGTTTTATAATAATATCCTCACTAATTGGCCGCCTTTCGGCCTTAGTTGGTACAGGACCGTCTGTTGATATACTTACCCCTTTATCAAGCCAGAGCTTTAACTGCAGAGGAGTATCTTCTTTTGCTATGAGCTTGCCAAATATTTCAGTTTTCTTTGTATCTTTTTCGTAGGACTTTTTCATATCGTCCATAAGTGATTTATCATAAGTCTTATACACTACATCATTTTTTGCAATATCTCCCTTTATCATAACACTTATAACCTGTCCCGCTCTTGATGGTTTGGATATTCCGCATCCCGCATGGGGCTCCTGCTTTGTCCATACTTCTATTCCGTCTCCGGGAACAAGAGGTTCCCTTGTACGTATTGACGCTCTGCCATATCTGGAATCATATACGTCTACAATACCCGTCTTAAGCCCCCATGCCTTAGGTCTTTCAACACTCATCATGTCGCTGCCTGCCGGAGTGGTAAAATATCCATTTGTAAAACCACCTCTGTTAAAAAGCTGAAGCAATACCTTTATATCGTCTTTATCAACCCTATAGTTCAATGGCTCGTTAAAATACATGTCTATATATTTTCTGTATATGGCTGTTACTCCTGCCACATACTCTGGATTTTTCATTCTTCCTTCTATTTTAAACGAGTTAATTCCAGCCTCAATAAGCTGAGGAAGTATCTCCAGGGTTTCTATATCCTTAGGGCTCATCAGATACCCTTCTGAAACCTTATCACAGTCCTTATAAAGTTCATAAGGAAGCCTGCAGGTTTGAGCGCAGCATCCTCTGTTTCCGCTTCTTCCGCCCAGTATACTGCTCATTATGCATTGCCCTGAATAGGATACGCAGAGAGCTCCATGTACAAAGCACTCTATTTCGGCTTCAGTATTCCCTCTTATATTTTTGATTTCTTCTATTGAAAGCTCACGGCTGAGTATTACCTTATCAAATCCGTTTTTATACAGAAAATTAACATCATCCGCAGTATTGGCCGTAAGCTGTGTGCTCGCGTTTAATTTTATATCCGGGAACGACCTTTTTATCAAATTTGCCGCACCCGTGTCCTGCACGATGAGGGCGTCCACACCGGCAACATAAAGTTCCTTAACAAAACCAATAAACTTTTTAAGCTCTGAATCCTTATACAAAGTATTCACCGTAACATATACCTTAACACCGCGTACATGACAGTAATCACATGCTTCTTTAATTTCTTCTGTTGTGAAGTTTCCGGCAGAACGTCTGGCACTAAAGCTTTTGCCGCCGAGATATACCGCGTCCGCGCCGTTATTAACAGCGGCTTTCAATGACTCCGGCGAGCCGCAGGGTGAAAGAAGTTCAGGTTTTAACATATAGTTATTCCTCCAAAATATTTAAATAGGGCGGGATTACCGCACCTCTCATAAAAATATTCTCTTATGAGAGCATGCTTAACCCCCGCCCGTATGCTCATTGCTTGTTTCTGTTTTTATGTGCTATATTTTTGCTGGCATCAAGGGCTACAAAGTACTCATCAAGCTGGTCCTCTACCTGCGCCTTTTCCTCAGCAAGCATATTCATATCATCCTTTAAAATATAAATATCACGGTTAAGCTGCTCTATTTCCTTCCGTGCCTCCTCAAGTTCCTTTTCAGATACGGCGAGTTTTTCCTTAAGCTGCTTTAGCTCCTCCTCAAGGGAATCCCTCTTTTCCTTTTCCTTAAAATAATCGTCGGCAACATTTATGGATGTAAGTATAGAGGCCATGGCCACGTTCATTCTTTTTCCATTCTCACCGGAACGGATTTCCTTATTTTTATCTTCTATGTACTCGGCTACTTTTTTCATATATTCGGGACTGTCTGTACCGACTAGGGTCATCAGCTTCCCTTCTATCATAACCTGTACATGATTTTTTTCAGCCATTTATCCGTTCACCTCAAACTACGCATATTAATAGAACAAGTATATCATAGTAAAATAAATTTCACCATAGGTTTTTACAAATCTTAAAGAAAATTAAGAGAATTTTGAAGCCGCTTTTTCATATGTGGGAGTAGGCACACCATACTGTTTTCCAAGACGTACAACTGAAAAAATAAGCGTATCTATCTCTGAATTTTTCCCCGCCTCCAGGTCCCTCTGCAGCGACGTTTTTATATCGTCTCCAAATGAATCCATAGTTTGAATATCCTCTTCAAAAAGAGTGGGGCTCATATTTACACCCATTGCCTTACCAATTGATATGATTTCGGTTACAAGGGATTTATAGAATTCTCTTTCTTCACCTTCCCTGTGGATGGCTCCGGCCGACACGTCATAATATGCCCCAGTAGCCGCAAACGCAGATATAAATGAGAACTTTTTAAATGTATCCCTAAGAATGTCGTCCGATATACCGGATAATATACCGGCTGATTTTAAATCTGACTCAACCTGCTCCATAATTCCTTCTTTTATATCTTCATTATAGGGGTTTCCAAAGAATATTTTAAATGTATCTCCAGCCTGAACAATTTTTCCCGGTCCGTCTATATAGGCGCTTATATATATGCAGCCCTCAAGAAATTTTCCTTCCGGAATATATCCTTTTAATTTTTCACCTGTTTTGAACATATTCAACACAGGGATAACAATTGTATCTTTATGTAATCCTGCCTTTATTACAGGTACGATTTCTTCTAGGGAATAGCTTTTAACGCATACAAAAATAACGTCATACTTTTCTTTGATGTCTTTACCTAGAAATGCCCTGACATTTTCAAGCTTAAGCTTTCCCTTTATGCCTGAATCAAGCATCAGTCCATTTTCAGCCATTGCAGTTAGGTGAGCCCCTCTGGCTACAAAAGATACATCATTACCATCTGCCGCAAGAAATGCCCCAATGGCGGCTCCTGTGCCCCCGGTACCAATAATTAAATATTTCATGCTTATCCCTCCTTATAAAATAAGCTGCTCTTAAAACCATCAAGAGCAGCTAAAATAGATGTCATTTTATACAATTTATTACATTTTCTTTCTTCTAAGGAAGCTTGGAATTTCAATATCAAGGTCAACCTTTTCTCCGTCATTGTCAATATAAGAAACAACGTCAGGCTGGCTGGCTGGTCTTTCTTCATGGTCCGCCGCTTTCTCCTCTGCAGCCTTAGCTTCAGGTTTTTCATCAGATTTTTTAGCAAGCTCCTCATTAACAATTCCGTTGGCATCAAGGCCTGTTGCAATAACGGTAACAATAACCTTATCGTCAAGCTCCTCATTAAGGGTTGTACCAAATATAATTTCTGCATCAGGGTCTATGGCCTCAGAAATAAGGCTTGCAGCTTCTCCGGCTTCAAGCAGTCCAAGGTTAGCGTCACCGCATATGTTGATAAGCACATATT
>CAUHBX010000043.1 GCA_959604475.1 uncultured Eubacteriales bacterium | reverse complement strand
TACAAAACAAAGCGCGAACAGCTACATCAAGAAACTGATAAAAGAAGATTTGGACAGCAAACATGTTGAATATGATAATGAATAAAAGGACGCCAAGCGTCCTTTTTTATTGCTATAAACCCAAATTTACCCATCATATTTTCTCCCATTTACAGCCATACTTATTTTAGTCCTACATATCTAAAATAAATAAGAAAAGAGGAAATCATATGGGTTATATGGAAATATTAAAGAAAAGAAGAAGCGTTTACGGACTTTCAGGCGACATGAAAACGGGCAGTGAGGAAATTGTTTCAATGGTATACCGCATTATTGAAGAAACCCCGTCTGCCTTCAACATGCAGAGCAGCCGCGCGGTCATTCTGTTCGGATACGAACACCGCAGGCTGTGGGCCATAACCACCGATATTCTTAAGGAAGTGGCTTCCCCTATTGATTTTCCCGCTACCAAAAAGAAAATGGAAATGTTCGCCAAGGGCGCAGGCACAATAATGTTTTTCGAGGACGAAAAGACCGTTGACGACATAAAAGCGCAGTATGCCAAATTCGCGGACTCCTTTGACATGTTCGCCGCACATTCCCTTGGCATGCTTCAGATAAACATCTGGAACGCCTTTGCCGAGAAGAATATCGGCGCCAATTTACAGCATTACAATCCTCTTATAGACGATGCCGTTAAAAAGCAGTGGGACATTCCCGACGGCTGGCGGCTAGTATCGGAAATGGTATTCGGCACGGCTGTGTCCGAACCGGAGCCTGTAAACAAAATGCCCGGCGAGGAAAGAGTAAGGGTGTATAAATAATTTTTATATTAAGGGAGGGGCACTGAAATCAGTGTCCCTCCCTTTTTTATTTACGTCTCGCACAAATAGCTATACAAATGGCGGAAGCCGCAAGAAAGATTACAATATATAACGTAACGCCGGGAAATACATTCCAAAGGAAGTCCCATTCCCATGAAATAAGATGGAGCAGTACCGCAGCCGCAAGGGCCGCCGTATACACTGCGGCACAGGATAAAATATTACGCTTCTTAATTTTCGCCTTTTCTGCCTGCCTAATCAATTCCTGCTGTTTTTTCTCCAGTATTTCGGTTTTTATTGAAAGCTCGTCAAGCTCGGAGGGCTTTATAAGGTAATCCGTTGTTACATTAAATATTCTGCCAAGCTCCAAAAGCTTATCCAGCTCCGGTACGGCCTGGCCTCCCTCCCATTTTGAGACAGACTGCCTTGAAACGCCCACCTTTTCGGCAAGCTGTTCCTGCGTCATATCAGACGCCTTTCTGAGCTGTAAAATTTTTTCTGAAATATCCACGCTGTTTCCTCCTCAAATTTGATGTCTCAAATATATCAAAAACATCCCTGTCACGCCATCAACCGCACTTTACATTTTGTAAGACAGCGGTTGCAAATCACCGCAAAGCCGGTCATCTGCCGTTGAGAAGCACAATTCCCGCAACGCAGAACAGAATGCCAAAAAGCTGTTTTATATTAAAAGCTTCCTTATAAAACAAAAGCCCCACAAAAAGGAGTATAACTGCCAGGGAGATATTTGCCGTAAGCGACCCTCTGCTAATTTCCCAGCCGGCACGGTACAGGTAAATATATCCGGCCTCCAGGCCGACTATAAAAAGGCCGAGCGCATAGCTTGTCCAATTCAGCTTCCCCAGCTCCGCCGCAATTGAAGCGCCCTTTGCCGAGAGGAAATATACCGCAAGCGATACCACGGCGCCCACAGTATATGTAAGGCACAGCGACAGGTACGGATTGACGCTTGGGGGCGTGCTTTTAGTGATAAGGTTATAAAATACGTTTGAAAGCACAATAAGGCACATGGGCCATATGTAATTCCACATAATAATTCCTCCTATAAAAAATGCCGCCATGCAATTCATGGCGGCAACTTCAGATATACTCCCAGCTTCTCGCTGTTTCAATATATCATATCTTTTTTATATTATCAACAGTTTCCGCTGCGGCAAGCATAAAAAAACCGCTGTGTCATTTTCCACAGCGGCTTTATTCTTACTCTACTCCTATTACGTTAAACACGCCTTCCGTCACGGACCTGACGTAATCCAGCGTTATACTGTCGCCCTCGTTCTTTCTCAGTATTGCGACGTGGTCGCCGGCCTTAACCGAATAGAGCGCGTCGCCGTCATCAAGCATAATATATACATAGGTGTTGCCGTCTATTACTATATCCTTAAGCATTGTTACGGTGCCGGTTACAGTCTGCTTTTCCCCGCTGTCGGTTATATCCACTCCGCTGTCCTCCATAAGGTTTTCATAGGACCGTACGCATTCGTTGACCGTATCGCCGATGGCCACTATCTGATATTTCTGTATATTGACCATAGCGTACTTTTTAACAAGCCCCGCATTGTCCTTAAGGGCAAGGAAATATGTCGGCTCTCCTCCAACATTCAGAAGCAGAGGGAATGTGGCGGTATACCCAAGGTGCTGTACCTGCCCTTCCGCCGAGGACATGGCCGAAAATTCCTCCGCACCGGCAATCTGATAATAATTGGTTTCCTTTGTCCTCTGGTTCATCAGCACAAAGCCCACGTTGGACTGGTCGCCGCTGACAGAGGTAACTCCCGTATAAACCCATACGTCGTCATGCAGGGCAATATAGTTATAGCCCGCAGTTGTCTTAAAACAGTTTTTCTGGGCGAAAAGGCTGTTGATATAGCCGTTTGAAAGCAGTCCGTAATAATCGTACTGCTCCATAAGAAGCTCCGCATCATATACCCTGTCTATCCACTGGGGTATGTCCTCAACGTTATAGTATACATTCTCGCCGGTAACAGCGTTTAATACCACAGCTCCCTTTATATCGGCGCCGCCGAACAGGCCGATTGTATGGTCCATCACAGGGCATATCCAGTATGGCGTACCCTCGTCGTCAATCTCGAAATAGGTTCCCCTGAACAATGCCGTAGGGTATCTGAAACGGATATAACGCATTAAATCCCTGCCGAAATATTCCGACGGAGATATTTTAATTCCGTCGTTAAGCTTAATAAGCTCCGCGTTCTGGGTTGACATGTCAATGAGAATATAGGCCGGTATTCCGTTTGACCTGTTGGCAATCCATTTAATAACGCTGGCATACCTCAGGGGCGTTACCCTGTAGGGCTTCTCCTTATAGTTTATCTGCGAAAAATACTCGCTTACCTCAAACTGCGACACCATATCGGACATGGTACCCATCTTACGCTCGGCAATAAGCGCTGCCGAATTGCTGTCAAGCAAAGGTATCTGGCTGAAATCAGCCTCATCAACATCCTCCTCGAAATTTCCGTTTTCAACGGTTATAAGGCTGCTGTAATCCTTTGCGCGGAATACAGGCCATGATATAACGTTTCCGATTAAGTAAACAAGTACAAATACTCCCGCCGCCTTCGCGATTACCTTTACGCCCTTTGTGCCGTTTGCGACGCTGTAGCGCAGATTACGGAAGTCAATCTGGCTTACAAGCCTGAAGGCGTTTATTACAAGGCCGGATATCGCCATAAAGGCGAGAAAGAACCAAAACTCCTCCGCCTTGATATTTATCGGCGGAAGGTAGACGTAAAATCCCACAAGCCATATGACCAGTGTGAGAATGTAGGAAAAATATTTTTTCATTTTGCACCACCATTTCTAATATTTATGTTACAATCAAAATATAATTATTGACAATTTAAAGGCTTTACAGTAATATCCTATTTACATATAAGTTTTTATTACTTATACTTAAAACAACCTATTTTTAATTGTGGGGAGGGACAGCTATGAAGATAGAGAAAATCAGCGATACCCAGGTTAAATTTATACTCAGCGAAGACGATCTTGCCGATAAAGATATAAAGCTTGAAGATCTTGCTGTTTCCAACGACAAGACAAAGGAGCTCTTTCAGGATATTCTTTCACAGGCCCTTGACGAATGCGGCTTTGCCGTTGACGATGCGCCGCTTATGGTTGAGGCGCTGCCGGTTGCACTGGACAGCATAATGATAATAGTTACAAAACTCAACTCCGAAAACGATGAGGCGGAGTGCTCCTCACAGGAGGCCCCTGTACCCATTATATCCAAAGACCTTCACAGGTACAAGAGAAATTCTATTACAGTACATAGGACGGACAGTTCAGATAATTCAAATATCGTAATCTATTCCTTTAAAGCACTTGACGACGTTATTGACGCCTGCGCGAGAGTCGCCTTTTTCAGATTTATATCAAGCTCGCTGTACAAAAACAACGGCAGATATTATCTTGTGCTGCAAAGCGGTCAGAAAATAGACGATTCCGCCGAATGTATCTGCATTTTAAACGAATATGGCGACAGGGAAATCTCTAACATACTCGCCAAGTTCCATCTTGTTGAGCATGGTGAAACGCTTATAGCGGAAAACGCCGTTGAAATTCTCGCTGAAAATTTCTTATAATCTAGTATGCTAAAAAACGCATGGGTTTAAACCCATGCGTTTTTTAGCTTTCATCGGAATAAATATTTCAGCCATCTATTTCGATACACGTCAGTGCTTCCACAATTTCTGTAAACAACATTATAACAATGCCATCCCTAAAAAGTCTCACCGCTAAATATCCTTAAAATACATGAAAAACGGCTTCAAAAATTCAAAGCCCCCCTGAACCTCGTCCAGAATAGTGCGGTCAAAAAGGCTTTCCTCAATCCTATACTCGGAAGTAAAGGCAAGGTTTTTAAACTGGTACCATTTTGAAAGTTCACCGGACACGCCTTCGGGGGTAAAGTTCTTTTTATACATTTTCACATCGGGAAGATAAGTATCCTGTTTTTTAAGCCTTGTTTCCAGCCTTTTAAGGCCTGCCGGGTCCGCCGTAAGCTTTTTCCTGTATCTTGCCATATAGTCCGAGCGTGCCTCGTAAAACCCCATTCCGGCGCACCAGCCTTCCGGAGCGACCTCAAAATAATAGCAGCACTTTTCCTGCCAGCGGCTTTCCCCGTAGTTGAAAACAACCCATTTTCTGTCCTTGTAGGGCGATTTATCCTTTGAGAAGCGTATATCCCTGTTGGCCCTTGAAACAGCCGGAAAAAACGTCTCTCCCATACCCATGCTGTTGAGCCTTTCGGACATTTCATCGGCAAAGAGCTTCATAGGCTCCTTAAGCAGTGTGTTATACCTGTCCCTGTTGGCGCTGAACCATTCAGTATTATTATTCATTCTCAGCTCCCAAAGGAAATCAATGTATTCCTTCGGAAAGCCCTCAAAATATTTTCCCATATAATCACCTTTTAAAAAAGGCAGCCGGTAATTCCGACTGCCTGAAATCTTAAACTAAGAAACCGTTTCCGCTGTTGATAAGCGCAAATAAAGGTGCGAATACAAGCGATACGACTGTCATAAGCTTGATAAGGATATTGATTGATGGGCCCGATGTATCCTTGAAGGGGTCGCCGACTGTGTCGCCTACGACAGCGGCCTTATGGGCCTCGCTGCCTTTTCCGCCGTGGTTGCCTTCCTCAATATATTTCTTAGCGTTATCCCAAGCGCCGCCTGAGTTTGACATAAAGATAGCCATAAGCACGCCTGTAACGAGTGCGCCTGCGATAAGCCCGCCCAGAGCCTTTGTACCAAGCACAACGCCTACTAAAATAGGAGCCGCAACAGCCATGATACCGGGGATAAGCATTTCCTTAAGCGCAGCCTTTGTTGAAATAGCAACGCAGCTCTTATAGTCAGGCTTCTGTGTTCCGGCCATGATACCGGGGAAAGCCTTGAACTGGCGTCTAACCTCTTCAATCATCTGGAAAGCAGCCTTGCCAACCGACTGCATTGTGAATGCAGAGAAAAGGAAAGGAAGCATACCGCCGATGAAAAGGCCAACGATAACCTGTGTATCAAGTATATCAATGCTTGTAAGGCCTACAGACTGAGCGTAGGATACGAAGAGCGCAAGGGCTGTAAGTGCGGCTGAACCGATGGCAAAGCCTTTGCCCATAGCGGCTGTTGTGTTTCCAACTGCGTCAAGCTTGTCCGTAATTTCACGTACGCTTTCGTCAAGCTCGCTCATCTCAGCGATACCGCCGGCGTTGTCGGCTATAGGGCCGTAAGCGTCAACTGCAACTGTGATGCCTGTTGTTGAAAGCATACCTACAGCAGCAAGAGCGATACCGTAAAGACCGCCGAAGCCGTAAGCTACAAGAATACCGATTGCAATAAGAACGATGGGAGCCGCTGTTGATTCCATACCTACTGCAAGGCCGCTGATGATTGTTGTAGCCGCTCCTGTTTCAGACTGGTCAGCAATCTTTTTAACCGACCTGAAATCGCTTGATGTATATCTTTCAGTAATAATACCGATTATAACGCCTACTATAAGGCCTGCGATAATTGAAACCGCAAGGTTGAAGCCTCCGAAGAAGTGCTTGCTTAAAATTATTGATAATACTATAACTATAACGCTGGCTACATATGTTCCTGTCTTAAGAGCCTTATGAGGGTTAGCCTTCTCGTCGCCCTTAACAAAGAAGCAGCCGATGATTGCGGCAACAATACCTACAGAGGCAAGTACGAGAGGGAAAAGAGCGCCCTCTGTGCCAAAGGCTACAACACCGAGTGTAACTGCTGAAACGATAGCGCCTACATATGATTCAAAAAGGTCGGCGCCCATACCTGCAACGTCGCCTACGTTATCGCCTACGTTATCTGCGATAACAGCGGGGTTACGGGGGTCGTCCTCGGGAATGCCCGCCTCTACCTTACCAACAAGGTCGGCGCCTACGTCGGCAGCCTTTGTATAGATACCGCCGCCAACACGTGAGAAAAGGGCTACGGAAGAAGCGCCGAGGCTGAATCCGAAAAGAATATTTGTATCACCTGTTACCATGTAAACAACGCTTACGCCGATAAGGCCGAGGCCTACAACCGACATACCCATAACGGCGCCGCCGCTGAAGGCGATGGAAAGCGCCCTGTTCATACCGCCTGTCCTTGCCGCATTGGCTGTCCTTACGTTAGCCTTTGTAGCAACGCTCATACCGAAATATCCTGCAAGGATTGAGCATAATGTACCTGCCACAAACGCAACCGCCGAGCCTACGCCGATACCAAACGCAATAAGAACAAACAACACTACAATAAAGATAACAAGAATTTTGTACTCTGCTGTTAAGAATGCATGCGCGCCGTCGCTGATGGCAGCAG
>CAUHBX010000042.1 GCA_959604475.1 uncultured Eubacteriales bacterium | reverse complement strand
TATCAAGGCGGCTATGGACTTGCGGCTTTCAAGTAAGCCTTTAAAAATATCCGATAATATTACGTACCTTGGTGAAATACCGGAGGTATATGAGAAGAGGCGCTCAATCGGCACAGCTTATAGGGATGGCCGTGCAGAAGATGATTTTATGATGGATGACAGTGCTCTTGTATACGATACTGACAGAGGGATTTATATAATAACAGGCTGTTCCCATTCTGGCATATGCAATATTATACGGTATGCAAAAAAGGTTACAGGGAAAAACAGACTGTTAGGAATAATAGGAGGCCTGCACTTGTTCGAGGACAGCCGCGCCACAAGAAATACTGTAGATTTTTTAATGGCGGAAAATATGGAAAGCGTTTATCCATGCCACTGCACATCATTTAAAGTACGTTCCCTTATGGACAGCAAGATGGACGTAAAAGATGTCGGCGTAGGATTAGTGCTTGAATGGTAAGGAGGAACCGCATTGACAGATAAAAATAAGCTGTTTAACGCTGTTGACAGCTGCAGGGATGAAATAATTGCATTGGGAAACAGGCTTTTTGACTGCCCGGAGCTTGGTTTTAAAGAGTTTAAAACTGCTGAAATGATAAAAGAAAGACTAGAATGTGCGGGTATACCATATGAAGCGGAAATAGGGGTAACGGGAATAAAAGCAACCTTGGGAGAAGGAGACGGCTACCATATAGCCTTTGTTTGTGATATTGACGCCCTGCCCGGCAGGAGCTTTACAGGTCAGATACATTCCTGCGGACACAGTATTCAGACTGCTGTTGCGTTGTCTGCGGCTAAGATACTGGCGGAGACAAGGCTGCTGGAAAATACGGATGTGAGGGTAAGCTTTATATTTTCTCCGGCGGAGGAATTTATTGATTTTGAATACAGGGATAAGCTGATTGACGATGGAAAAATATTATACCGCTCAGGAAAACAGCATATGATAGCATGCGGCTGTTTTGACGATATTGACTGTGTGCTTTCAATTCATGCTAATGGGGATAAAGCTAAGCTGTTTGATATAAACTCTACTCTGGCTGGTTTTACGGCAAAAAAAGCTGTATTTAAGGGTCAGGCGGCGCACTCTGGCGCAGCTCCCCACCTTGGGAAAAATACTCTGCATGGGGCAGTTCTTTGTGAGAACGCTGTGGCATTTCTTAAAGACCAGTTTCCGCCGGAGGCTGGCGTAAAGATTAACCCTGTGATTACTGAGCCGGGTGGAAGCGTAAACATAATACCTGATAAAACTGTTCTGGAAACCTATATAAGGGCAAATGACATTGCGGCCCTTATGGACGCTGACAAACGGGCGGACATGTGCATAGAGCACTGCGCTAAAGCCCTTGGTCTGGATTATGAAATCAGCAATACAATCGGGTATATGCCGCTGAGACAGTCAAAGCTGCTGAATAAGGCGGTCAAAAATAACATGCTTCTTTTGTGCGGTTCTGAACTGATTGATGAAAATATAGTATCCAGCGCTTCTGGGGACGTGGGTGACCTGGGATTTTTACTTCCTACGGTACAGTTTGGATTTTCCGGCATAGACGGAAATTTCCATAGCGACAGCTTTAAAATTTCCGATAAAGAAAACTGCTATATAAATACGCTTAAGGTAGTATGCGGAACAATTGCTGATTTAATTAGGAGCAAGGAATATAGGGCGGTAAATGAGAATTATTGGGAGGACAAGAAATATTATTTGAAAAGCTGGCTAAACAGAGAATGATATTGATGGAAGGTTTACCAGATGTGAGCAGTCTTTAAAAATAGGAAATGTTTCGCAACGAGAAAATCTTTTTACTAAGAAAAGCCTGTGAAATCAAGGGAGAAGACTTACGAGGGGAGGAACATATAGTGAGTGACATAATGGAATTTGCAACCAGAGGAGAGTTCAGGCAATGGCTTTCTGATTATTGTATGTCAAATTCCGGCGTCTGGCTTCTATTTGGAAAAGCGGGCGGACCGAAAACAATAAAGGCAAGCGAAGCGCTTGAAGAAGCCCTCTGCTTTGGCTGGATTGACGGACAGATGCAAAGCATTGATGACAAAACTTACAAGAAATATTTTTCCTTACGCAGGGAGAATAGTAAGTGGTCGGAGAAGAACAAGGCATTGGTTAAAAGCCTTGAAGAACAAGGACTTATGACCCATTGGGGAATTAAGAAAATAGAGGACGCCAAAAAAAACGGACAATGGGATGCTCCTAAAACTCCGACGGTGACAGAAGAACAGATAGCCTTTTTATCTGGTTTACTAAAAGTGTACGAGACCGCTTATGCAAATTTTCAGGCTATGTCTTTATCAGTAAAGAAGACATATACGCGGGCATATTTTGACGCCAAGACAGATGCCGGGCGGGAAAAGCGAATTGCATGGATGGTGGATAGGCTTAATAGAAATCTAAAACCGATGTAAATGCTAAGTACGCCTGTATGTCAAAAATGATTTGATGCCTTATGACGGCTGATTGAGGCATACAGCCAATAAAAAATAGTTTTATAAAAAAACAGCGCTGGATACCCAGCGCTGTTTTTTAATAAATCAGGCCATTCTTTTTAGCCTCAAAGGTAAGCTCATCTCTAAAATCCGGGTGAGCTATGCTGATGAGGCGCTTTGCCCGAGTGGGTATATCGCAGAACTGTAGGTTAACACAGCCGTATTCCGTTACTACATACATTGTTTCGGCTCTAAGTGTGGTCACCGTACTTCCCTGTGCCAGGCTGAGGCAGATTTTTGATACCGGACCCTCCTTTGTGTTAGCCAGTGAAGAAACAGCTATAAACGATTTTCCTCCTTTGGACAGCGTAGCGCCTCTAATATAGTCGACCTGTCCGCCCGAACCGGAAAACTGCCTGTAGCCTATGCTTTCTGAGCACAGCTGGCCGGTAAGGTCTATGGATATTGAGGTATTAATTGAAATCATATTGTCATTGGCTGCGATATTTCTTATATCATTGACAAAATGATAGGGCGTGAAATATACCTTTGGATTTTCATTGATAAAGCTGTTGGTCTGTGCGGTATTAAAGGCAAAGCCGGCGACTGCGCGGCCGGGCATAAAGGTTTTGCAGCTGTTGTCAGCGGCGCCTATACTCTGCAGATAGGCCATCGAATCCGTATACATTTCGCTGTGTATGCCAAGGTGCTTTTTATCCTTTAATCCGTAGCCGACGGCGTTGGCTGTTCCGCCTATTCCAAGCTGTATACATGCTCCGTCCGGAATTTGTTCAAGTATGTAGGAAGCTATTTTTTCCTCAAGAGGCGTAGGAGGGGCCGACGGTGGAACCAGTTCCTCGTTATGATATTCTACAAACGCTGCTATATCATTGACGTGATAGTCATGTGTGGAGCCATAAACTCTCGGGATATTTTTATTTATCTGGGCTATGATTTTTTTTGAATGGTTAATGCCTGAGGGTGCGTAGCCTGCCGGGCCGATATTACAGTAGCCTTGTTCGTTTGGAGGGGTCATGGGAATAACCGCCACATCAGGGCTTACAAAGCTTAAATAATCCTCAAACCGGCTGAGGTGAAGAGGCACATGGGTTACTACTGCGTTGCCAGCACCGGCTCTTTCATTCGCCCCGTGGAAGAATGAATAATACCTGAATTTATCGGCTGGCAAATTTTCATCATCAAGGCCGATTTTATTTGTGGTCATATTTCCGTAAAAGGATATATTTTCTAAACTTCCGTTTTTAACATTATTAAGTACGGTTGTAAGTACCTTATCGGCAATTCCAAGCCCGCCCAGAAAAATTTTGTCTCCGCTTTTAATATGGGCACAGACAGCTTCCTGGGCCGTCATTAATTTTGAATTGTAGATTTCTTCATAGGACATTGCATGACTTCCTTTCGTTGTTAGATTTTATGTCTTTTATAACCGCTTTGCCTTCTGTAATGTAGAACTGTATTTATTATATTTTATGCGTAATTATATGTCAATGCTTTAATGCGCTGTTTAATTATAGTTAACCTTCATAAGCATGAGGCCCTTAGCCGGAGCCAGCTGGCCTGAGGCGGTGCGGGAGAGGGCGCCGAGTATTGCCGTCATTTCTTCGGGCTTTGTTTTGCCTTCCCCAATATCTACAAGGGTTCCGACTATTATCCTAACCATATGGTAAAGGAAGCTGTCTCCTGTTATATCAATGGTAATACCTGAGCTGGTTTCATTAATTTCTATACTCTCTATTGTTCTTACCGTAGATTTTTTGCTTTTTTTAAGGTCTGTAAAGCTTTTAAAATCATGTGTACCAATCAGCAACGAAGCCGCATTTCTCATTGCCTTCAAATCAAGGGGAGCACGGTGCCTCCATGCATACCTGCCGTTAAGTACACTTGGTATTTTCCCGATATTTATTTGATAGCTGTAAGTTTTTTTAACTGCGTTAAGCCTGCTGTGAAACCTTGGCGCAGCCTCCCACGCCTTAATAACTCCAATGTCTGAAGGAAGGTTGGAATTTAAATAATCCATTATTTCATCCGGTGTCATTTCGGTGTCTATATGAAAGTTAGCCTGCTGGCCTGCGGCGTGCACGCCTGCGTCGGTACGGCCGGAGCCATGGACTTCAATTTCTTTTTCGGCCAGCTTTGAAAGTATATATTCAAGCTTACCCTGAATTGTCTCGGACGTGTTGCCTTGTTTTTGCCAGCCCTTATATCTGGTGCCATCGTACTGTATAATTACAGCAATATTTTTATCCATTATATATACCTCTTCGTTTTTTATTTGATTATATATGTTTTTTATAAAGTATTCTATAGCTGAGAAAGATGTTTTAAAATAAAATGTACTGTACAGGCACCTGCCTTTGACTAAAGCATACAATATAAAGTGGTATTTAATATGTTATTTGTCCTAATTTATCATAAATGTTGTAATATAAAGAAAAAATGCTTTTCTAGTTAAAATTTTGGTGTTATAATACAATATTATAAAATAGATTAATTATGGGCAGTTCTGCTTTTTAGCCGCACTGCTTTTCATGAGATATATTGGGAGGCTTTCAGCTTATATGGAAAAGTTAGTTATTACCGGTGGTAAACAGCTCCATGGGGACGTTTTTATCAGCGGTGCGAAGAATGCGGCGGTTGCCATAATACCCGCGGCTATTATGGCAGACGGAATCTGCGTTATCGACAATCTGCCGAATATCGAGGACGTCGCAAGTCTGCGCTCTACACTCAACAAGATGGGGGCACAGTGCGAGTATATCGATAAGCATACATTGAAAGTTGACAGCACGGGCGATATAACTACATGCGCGGCATTTGACGAGGTTAAAAAAATCCGCGCTTCATATTATTTATTGGGAGCCCTGCTTGGAAGGTACAAAAAAGCTGAGGTTGCGCTTCCGGGAGGCTGTAATTTCGGAACAAGGCCTATAGACCTGCATCTGAAGGGCTTTAAGGCGCTTGGAGCCAAGGTTGACGTGTCTAACGGCATAGTAAACCTTTATGCTGAAAAGCTTAAGGGCGCACAGATTTACATGGACCAGGTCAGCGTGGGCGCGACAATAAACATAATGCTGGCCGCAAGCATGGCCGACGGTACAACTATCATTGAAAACGCCGCTAAGGAGCCGCATGTGGTTGATACCGCAAACTTCCTAAATATGATGGGCGCAAATATTAAGGGCGCAGGAACAGACGTAATCAGGATTAAGGGCGTAAGCAGACTTCACAGCGCAGAATATACTATTATTCCGGACCAGATTGAGGCCGGAACTTATATGATTGCGGCCGCGATGGCCGGCGGAGACGTTACTGTAAAGAATATTATTCCCAAGCATATGGATTCACTTACTGCAAAGCTTGCAGAAATGGGTGTGGAAATTGAAAAACAGGATGACAGTATAAGGGTTATGTCCGATGGAGAGCTTGAATGCGCAAATATTAAGACAATGAGCTATCCGGGCTTCCCTACAGACTTACAGCCGCAGATGACTGCGCTTTTAAGCAGATGCAGAGGGATAAGCGTAGTAACCGAGAACGTATGGGATAACAGATACCAGTACGTTGACGAGCTGAGGCAGCTTGGTGCAAAAATAACGGTGGAGTCCAGAGTTGCGATGATTGAGGGAGTTAAAAACCTAAAGGGAGCAAAGGTATCAGCAACAGACCTGCGCGCAGGTGCAGCTATGGTTGTGGCGGGACTTTATGCCGAAGGCGTTACAGAAATTGACAATATAAAATATATTGACCGTGGATATGAAGACATAGAGGAGAAACTCTCTAATTTGGGAGCTTCCATTGAAAGAATAGAATGTTGAGATTGAGACATAGGTGGGTGTACAGTTTATGGGTGTAAAGTTTTGTCCTCTCGTCAGCGGCAGCAGTGGGAACAGTACTTACATCAGTAACGGAAACACCCACATTTTAATTGACGCTGGCATAAGCTGCAAGCAGCTTACAGAACATATAAGGCAGCTGGATTTAGCTCCTGAAGATATAGACGCTCTGTTTATAACACATGAGCATGTGGATCACATAAAGGGAGCCGGAGTTTTGTCCAGAAAATATAATATTCCGGTATATGCCACTCCGGGAACATGGCAGGGAATAGGAAGCACTGTGGGAGACTTCTCTCCTGAAAATATAAGATATGTATATCCTGACAGGATGATGGTTGTCGGAGATTTATGCGTCAAGCCGTTTGCTATACCGCATGATACAATAGAGCCGGTGGCTTACAGTATTTTTACGGAGAACAGAAAGCTGACGGTAGCAACTGATATTGGCCACATAACGGAATGTATTAAGGAAAATATTTATGATTCCGATGTTCTGCTGTTGGAGGCTAACCATGATGTGGACATGCTTAAAAAAGGCAGTTATCCGTGGCCTTTAAAAAAGAGAATTTTAGGCGAGAGAGGTCATATATCTAATGTGGCGGCGGGTGACGTATTAAGCGAGATAATGAGCGGCACGCTTAAATACGTGTTTTTAGGACATTTAAGCAAGGAAAATAACGAACCGCACCTTGCCTATGAAACGGTCGGAAAAATTCTTGCGGATAACAGAATTAAAGTCGGTACATATTTGCAGCTCGATATGGCTTCAAGGTATACAAACAGCATGACGGTTGAGCTTTAAGGGGCATAGGCATGAAAATAAGCGTTATCTGTGTAGGAAAACTTAAGGAAAAATACTGGCAGGCCGCTGTGGAGGAATACTCTAAAAGGCTTGGCAGGTAT
>CAUHBX010000041.1 GCA_959604475.1 uncultured Eubacteriales bacterium | reverse complement strand
GAACCGTATATTGATACAAAGCCAAAGGACGAGCCGCCTGTTAAGTACAATTTAAATGCAGAGGTTGAGGACTGTGTAATTGGAAGCGGAGCAATAATTAACGGCAAGGTTGAGCATTCGGTAGTATTCAGAAGGGTGTTTGTAGGAGACAGGGCTGTTATAAGAAATTCAATTCTTATGGAGGGCTGCTATATAGGTGATGACTGCGTGATAGAAAACGCTATTTTGGATAAAAGCGTAGTGGTCACATCCGGAAAGAGCATAATCGGAAAAGAAAACTCACCCTATGTCGCCAAGAAAAATTCTGTTATTTAAGATTTGTACAATAAATGTTTTGATTTTTACACATGAATTGTGATATTATATAAGAAATAAGGTCATATGTTTTAAGAGAATGTTAAAATATGTGATTTTATGGGTGGAAAAATAAAAAAATATGATATAATGATTAAATAAGGGGATTTAATCATCAGGAAAACATCATGTGTAATCAGAAGGGAAGCGCAGGAAAAATGGAGATAACGGATATTAGAGTAAGAAAAGTAAACAAGGAAGGCAAAATGAAGGCAGTTGTATCGGTAACCTTTGATAACGAAATAGTTATTCATGATATCAAGGTTATTGAAAGGGATGAGGGGCTTTTTATAGCCATGCCGAGCAGAAGGACAGCAGATGGTGAATTCCGTGACGTAGCCCATCCTATCAATGCCAGCACAAGAAACAAAATTCAGGAGCTTGTTCTTGAAAAGTATGAGGCTGCGCTTCTTGAGGAAGAGGCCTTTGAAAAAGAACACAGTGCGGAATGATAAAGGGGCGCCGATTTTTTCGGCGCCTCTTTTTATTATGGCTGTTTTTATTACTTTGTCCACCGGTAGTGCCCCATAAGCTTATATCCCTCCATATCATTGGCCTCCCTTGCGCCCAGGCGGCTGTGGTGTATTATGAATGGAATACCATCGGAATTCCTTTTGTCCGAGCAAATGGCGATATGGCCGTCAAATACGACAATATCACCGGGCTGCCAGCTTTCGGGGTCATCAAAATTTAGTGAAAGAGCTTCGGCGTTTCTGTCAAAAAAAATTTTAAGGTTTACAACTCGACGAAAGTCTATATTGGGGTCGGCATCTTCAATGGCTGTATAAGCCTCCGGGTATTGAGCAATATCTTCATCAACAATATCCTTTAGACTATATCCCGCAGCCGCAAAACCATTCCATACAACGTCGGTGCAGACGCCGTATTCATCGGTCGGGTAACCGCCGTTATAATAGGCGCTTTTATATTTAGGCTTGGTTTGAACATAGGCTCTGGCACCGAGCATAATGTCATGGTAGTCGTCTGCCCCGTCTCCGTCGGCATCGGTCTGGGAATATTTTTCCGCAATTCCAAGCTCCTCAGCCGTAAATGACTTTTGGGAATGTATGTATGGTTTTAAAAGTACAAACATCGAAATTAGAAAAACAATGAATATAATAATTTTTCTGCTTTTCATAGCACGGCCTCCCATTTCTTTATAAATTGAGTTTAGAACACCAAGCCTGATACGTCAATATAAAAAAGCCAGTTGAAAAAATCACAATTACGTGTTTAAATATATAATGGTTTATATAGTAACGGATTTAAGGAGAAATGTTTTATGAATAAATTGAAGGTAATAATATTGGCGGCTGGCGAAGGAAAAAGAATGAAGTCAAAGCTTCCTAAGGTACTGCATAAGGTTCAGGGCAAAACAATGGCGGACCATGTCATTGACGCCGCCGAATGTGCGGGAGCAAACGATATATGCGTTGTTATAGGACATGGTGCTGAGACTGTTAAGGAAGCTCTTAGGAACAGAAACGTGAAATTCGCCCTTCAGGAGAAGCAGATGGGAACAGGCCATGCGGTCATGCAGGCAGGGGACTTTATTGAAGATGGCGCTGATATTGTAGTTTTATACGGCGATACTCCGCTAATCACAGCGCAGACTATAAATAAAATTCTTGATTTCCACAGAACAGAAAAAAACAGCATTTCGATTATATCTGCAATGGTGGATAACCCGGCTGGGTACGGACATATTATTAGGGACATAAATGGAAATTTCCTAAAAAACGTAGAGCATAAGGACGCGGACGAGAAGGAAAAGCTTGTTAAGGAAATTAACACGGGAATATACTGCTTTACTGGAGAAGCGCTGAAAAAGGGATTGTCCCTTCTTAAAAACGATAATGTGCAGGGGGAGTACTATCTTCCAGATACACTGGAAATAATATTGAAGGACGGCGGACGGGTAAACGCTATGGCTGCCCAAAGCGCCGATGAATTTGCGGGCGTAAACTCCAAGGCTCAGCTTGCAGACGCCGAAAAAGCAATGCGAAGAAGGATTAACGCTTGGCATATGGATAATGGGGTAACAATGATTGACCCTGAACGTACGTATATTGAAGCCGGTGCGGTTATTGGCTGTGATACTGTTTTGCTGCCCGGCGTTGTTATTGAGGGTAATACTGTTATAGGTGAGAACTGCGTCATTGGACCGGATTCAAGGCTTACCAACGTTAAGCTTGGAAACGGCGTTAAGTTTCAGTATTCAACGGCAATAGATTCATCCGTTGACGATAATACTACAGTTGGGCCCTACGCCTATATCCGTCCTGACTGCACTATTGGAAAGAATGTAAAGATTGGTGACTTTGTTGAGGTTAAAAACTCTAATGTGGGAAACGGGACAAAGGTTTCACATTTAACTTATATCGGCGATTCCGACGTTGGAGAGAGAATAAATTTTGGCTGCGGCACTGTAACGGTGAATTACGACGGCAAAAAGAAATTCAGAACCGTAGTTGACGATGACGTATTCATTGGCTGCAATACGAACCTTGTAGCACCCGTTAAGGTTGGGAAGGGCTCTTATATCGCGGCAGGCTCCACAATAACGGAGGATGTGCCTGAAAACAGTCTTGCAATTGCCAGAGAAAGGCAAATTAACAAGACCGGGTGGGTCAAAAGGTAAAATTTTATATGGTATTCGGTTAAATTTTTGAGTAGATTTAATGTTGAATTTTGATATATAGTGTTGTACCATATATAATGGAGTGGCTTGTGAGAGCCTATTAAACGATATACTACCGAATAGGGGGACAATTTCAAAATGATGTACACAGGCAGAAGCAATATTAAAGTTTTTTCCTGCAACTCTAACCCTGAACTTGCAAAAGCTATAGCTAAAAACCTTTTTCTCTCACTTGGTGAGGCTGAGGTAACACAGTTCAGCGACGGGGAAATCTCCGTAAAAATCAACGAAACCATAAGAGGTGCGGACGTTTATATTATCCAGTCGACATCACAGCCGGTTAATGACAACCTTATGGAGCTGCTCATTATGATTGACGCAATGCGCAGGGCTTCAGCCGGAAGAATCACAGCGGTTATTCCTTACTATGGTTATGCGAGACAGGACAGGAAGGCAAGGGCAAGAGACCCGATTAGTGCGAAGCTTGTGGCTAACCTCATTACGACGGCAGGCGCTGACAGAGTACTTACAATGGACCTTCACTGCGCTCAGATACAGGGCTTTTTCGATATTCCTGTTGACCATCTTCAGGGCAATCCCATACTTACAAGCTATTACCGTGAAAAATACGCTGATAAGCTTGATGAGTTTGTTGCTGTTTCACCTGACCTTGGAAGCGTAGGAAGAACAAGGAGCTTTGCCACAAGAGTAGATATCCCTATCGCTATTATAGATAAGAGACGTCCAAAAGCAAATGTGAGCGAAATTATGAATATAATCGGTAATGTCGACGGCAAGAGGGTAATCCTTGTTGACGATATGATAGACACTGCAGGAACAATATGCAATGCGGCAAGGGCACTTATGGAAAGAGGCGCCATTGAGGTTGACGCATGCTGTACACACCCTGTTTTATCAGGCCCCGCTATTGACAGAATTCAGGATTCGCCTATAAATGAGCTTGTTGTGCTTAATACAATTGAGCTTCCGCCTGAAAAGAAAATATCAAAGATTAAGGAACTTTCCGTTGCGCCTATTTTTGCAGACGCAATCAATCGTATTCACGAGGGGATTTCCATATCAAAACTGTTCGATTAAAATATACAAGCCGGTTTTCTTTAAGGAAAATCGGCTTTGTTACTAATAAAAAGGAGAGTGCCAATATGAAATACGATTTTCCTAAATTAGACCTTCACCTTCATCTGGACGGCTCCATGCTGCCGGAATCGGCATGGGAAATGGCAAAGGAGAGAGGCATTGAAATGCCCGCTGACAATCTCGATGATTTTAAAAAGTTTATTGTCGTCACAGCGGACTGCCGCAGTGTAAATGAGTATCTGGAGAAATTTGAACTGCCTCTGCAGATTATGCAGGATAAAGCTGCAATTAGCCGTACGGCTAGGGAACTTGTGCTTATGCTGGCAGAACAGGGCCTTGTATATGCGGAAATCCGCTTTGCTCCCCAGCTTCATATGAGAAAAGGTCTTACTCAGGAGGACGCGATTGAGGCTGTGCTTGAAGGCGTAAACGAAGGTATGGCTGAGGCTAAAACAATTGATATCGGCGTTATATGCTGTGCAATGAGTATTGGCCTTGAGACTGTTAATAAAGAGGAAAATCTTGATACGGTCAGAGCCGCAAAGAAATATTTGGGCAAAGGGGTAGTTGCAGTTGACCTCGCCGGGGCTGAAGGAATAGTACCCGTTAAAAATTTTCATTATATATTCGACCTTGCAAAGGAGCTTGGAATTCCATTTACCTGCCATGCCGGGGACAGTGACGGAGCACAGAGCGCATGGGACGCAGTCGGATTCGGCACAAAGCGTATAGGCCATGGACACAAGGTTTATGACGACAAAGAGCTTTGCGAACGGGTAATCAGGGATAATATAACCTTGGAAATATGCCCGACAAGCAATATTCAGTGCCAGACACAGCCAAGCTATGAGGAACATTCAGCAAAGAAAATGTATGATATGGGTATAAGGGTTACAATCAATACAGACAATATGGTTTTGTCGGATATTGACCTCGATAAGGAATATGACCACTGCCTTAATGAGATGGGGTTTGAATACAACGACCTGATTAAAATGAATATATACTCCGCAGAGGCGGCATTTATGCCTGAGGATAAGAAAAAATCGATAATAGAAAAGCTTAAAACATACTATAGATAAAATAAAGGCGGGTATTACCCGCCTTTATTTTTCCAGTTCCTCAATGCAGTATTCAATCATGCTGACGACAATCCTGTTGAAACTGATGTCCATTTCCTTTGCTAAATTATCAATTCTATCAGAAAGCGACTTTTTTAAATAAATAGTCCTGTTAATTGATTGAGGGATTTTATGCTTTTGAAATACTATATCCATATTTTTACCTCCATACAATAATTATACTCATGTGGGGTGAAAAAGCATGGAACTGAATTATCAATGTTAGTAAAAATGTAGAATCATATTATATACTTACATTCAGGTTTATTTTAAGTCGATTTTTATGTGCCAAACGGGGAGGAGAACTCTCAGAGTATGTCATAGCAAGCCCAACGGAGCAAATTAGAGTTACGGATTGTAAGTATTGATTGTAAATTGCCTCTTAGGAGGAAAGGCCCATTAGCCCTTTCCTTCAGTCTATTTTTCCGCAAACATCTTTGTACACAAAACAGCTTTGTTCCAGCCTTTTATTAGTTTTTCCGCATCTTTCCTATCCATTTTCGGTTCATAGGTCTTTTCAAGCACCCAGCTGCTTTTAAGCTCTTCCTTGTCCTTCCAAAAACCAACGGCAAGCCCTGCCAGGAAGGCGGCGCCAAGGGCGGTTGTTTCAGCAATAACAGGCTTTATAAGCTTCTTTCCGGTTATATCTGCCTGAAACTGCATTATTGGACAACTGGCGCTTGCACCGCCGTCAACCTTAATAGTGCTTATGTCGTTTCCGGTATCGGCGGCCATTGCGTTTATAACGTCCATTGACTGAAAAGCTATGCCCTCAAGCGCCGCACGGATTATATGCTCCCTTGTCGTTCCCCTTGTCAGCCCATATACTGCACCCCTAGCATACATATCCCAATGGGGCGCCCCCATTCCTGTAAAGGAAGGAACAAAATAAACTCCTTCGGACGACATCAGCTTTGCACCAAGATAGTCGGCATCCTTGGCGCTGCTGAAAAAGCGCATTTCATCTCTCAGCCACTGTATAACAGCGCCTCCGACAAATACACTTCCTTCAAGCGCATAATTTACATTCCCGTCAATTGATGAGGCGATTGTGGTTATAAGCCCGTTTCGGCTTGCAGCAGGTTTATTTCCGGTATTCATCAAAATAAAATTTCCGGTTCCATAGGTGTTTTTAACATCGCCTTTATCAAAACAAAGCTGACCGAAAAGGGCGGCCTGCTGGTCGCCGGCGATACCTGCGATAGGTATCATGGAACCGAATTTATCGGTATAACCGTAAACCTCCGAGCTGTTCTTTACCTCTGGCAGCATACATTCGGGTATTTCCAGTTTTTTAAGTATTTGCTTGTCCCATTTAAGGGTATTAATATTAAAAAGCATTGTTCGTGAAGCGTTTGTACAGTCTGTTATATGTACTTTACCGTCTGTCAGCTTCCATACAAGCCATGTGTCCACAGTTCCAAAAAGCAGCTGGCCCTTTTCGGCCTTTTCTCTGGCTCCATCTACATTGTCCAATATCCATTTGATTTTTGTAGCTGAAAAATAAGCGTCAATCAAAAGGCCCGTGTTTTGCTTGACATATTCGGAGAATGCTTTATCTGTTTTCAGTTCCTCACACATGTCGGCTGTCCTTCTGCACTGCCAGACAATCGCGTTATATACGGGAATTCCGGTATCTTTGTCCCATACAATGGTCGTTTCCCTCTGGTTTGTTATGCCGAGTGCTGCAATTTCGGAGGGCTGTATTTCTGCCTGTATCATAGCGTCTATAGTTGTGCTGTACTGAGTGTTATAAATATCCTGGGGATTATGCTCAACCCAGCCAGGATTTGGGTAAATCTGAGGATATTCCTGCTGGCATTTAGATATTATGTTTTGATTTTTGTCAAAAATTATTGTTCTGGAGCTTGTTGTTCCCTGGTCAAGGGAAATGATATATTTTCCTGCCATATAAATCTCACTTCCTGTCAATCATATACTATAATATTACTATATTTTTAGTACAAAAACTATATTGTGGTTTTTTTAACATATAAGCAGATGCAACACATTAAGTTATTGTTTCGTAAAAAGTCCGTAAAATT
>CAUHBX010000040.1 GCA_959604475.1 uncultured Eubacteriales bacterium | reverse complement strand
CATAGTTGAAAAACCCTATAAGGCCCCAGTTAATCGCTCCTATGATAATAAGAGTAAGGCATATAACATCCCATGTTCTTGAGCGCATATAATTCCTCCTATCGTAAGAAATTTACTTCTTCCTACAGGAAGTATTTGCTTATATTCTTATTTTTATACACCTGAGTGGCCAAAGCCGCCTTCAGAGCGTTCAGTCTCATCCAGCCGGTCGCATTCGGCCCAGTCAATCCGCTCGTATTTGTTTATAACCATCTGCGCAATCCTGTCGCCTCTTTTAATTAAAAATCCATTTGCACCATGGTTTATAAGAATTATCCCTATCTCACCCCTATAGTCAGAATCAATAGTACCCGGGGAGTTTACCATTGTTATTCCGTTTTTAAGTGCCAGACCGCTTCTTGGCCGTATCTGTGCCTCATAGCCCTCCGGAAGTGAAATTTTAATCCCAGTTGAAATAAGTTTTATTTCTCCTCGTCTGACCATCGTTTCCTCTTTTACATTAGCATAAAGGTCCATGCCGGCAGCACCTGCAGACATATATTTTGGAAGAGGAAGGTCCTTGGCATCATCAGTTCTCATTATATAAAATTTGTTTTCCATCTGCAATCAACCCCTCAAAATCTATTTCTTCAATATTTCCAACTGCTGAAAAACTTAAGTTATCGGCTGTAAAAATTTCATCAATTGCTTCTTTTAGCGAAGAATAGTTTACTGCCTCCATACGTTCAAGTATCTCCTCCATAGTAAGCAGTTTCCCCGTGAGTACCATCCCTCCGCCATTGCTGTTAAGTCTGTTTATAGTGCTTTCACTTCCAATGATATAGTTGCTTATAATCTGTTCCTTTGTAACAGAAATAAGTTTATCCTCTATCTTTTCTGTTTTAAGTCTTTTTATCTCCCTAAAAATGCTTTTCACAACTTCAGCTGCCTTCTGCGGGCTTGTACAGGCATATACAGTCATAACTCCTGTATCGCTGTATGCCGAAGTATAGCTGTAAATTGTATAAACAAGTCCAGCCTCCTCCCTGATTTTCTGAAAAAGCCTTGAACTCATGCCTCCGCCGAAAAGAGTATTCAAAACGGCAAGTGAAAATCTGTGTCTGCTGTCTCTTTTGGGAGCCCTAAACGTAAAGCACATATGTATCTGCTCTACATCCTTACTAATCACAAGCGTTGTAGGAATATATGTTGCGGCGGCGTATTTTTCTTCAGTAAATCCATCGCTGCTCCAGTCTCCAAATACATCTTCAATTTTTTTCAGCATATCAGCCTTATTAAAATTGCCTGTAACGGCTACAACGGCATTCTGAGGTCTGTAGGTACGGTTATAATAGTCCCTTATTAACCTGCTGTCCATCTTTGCAAGGGTATCCTTAGTGCCGCAGATAGGCATACCCAAGCTTGTTTCCTTCCATATGGCTTCCTCAAGAGCGTCATGCACAAGCTCCTCAGGAGCATCAAGATACATATCTATCTCTTCTTCAATTACCTTTCGTTCTCTTACTATATCACTGTCATCAAGCCTGGAATTTAGCAGCATATCACTTAAAATATCAAGAGCATGGTCAAAATGCTTATCCAGAGTTCTTGTGTAATAGCATGTATATTCCTTAGTTGTATACGCATTTATCTGACCTCCCATTGCATCCATTTCCTCAGCAATTTCCTTGGCAGACCTTCTGCTTGTTCCCTTAAACATAAGATGCTCGATAAAATGCGATACACCGTTTTCCTCAGGCCTTTCGCACCTCGTACCTGTATTTATCCATATTCCAAACGCTATTGAACGTACATATGGTATATCCTCCAATACTATTCGTAACCCATTATTAAGCGTAACTGTCTCAACCAAAATATCTCCTCACCTTCAGTTATTAATATTAACACTTTTGTTTGTTTTAGTAAACTATTGACGGAATATATTACCACAGCAATTCAATCCAATTTTTTTAACTGCTGAAAATGCCTGATTTATGGGCTTTAAGGGCAATTATGACATTTCCAGCTCATTTTCATACCATAAAGTTCCATTGAATACAACGAAAGGAAGGGTTATTATATGTATGTAACAGAAATGTAACAGAAATTTAATAATTAAAAGGAGAGATTCGATGAAAAAGAAAATCATATTAGCCTTTACAACAGCAATGGTAGTTTTATCTTCCACAAACGCATTTGCGGCAACAAAAAATTATGCCCGAAGTAAATATGCAAATAATAGCATTGACAGCTTGTACAATAATTATTTAAATAATCTGCAGATAAAATTTGACAAGAACGGTTGTTTAAATAATTCTGACCTTTCAGATTATCTTAATTGTTATTTAAACGGTACATGCGACAATATTTTTAGCAGCTGCCAGAATGGAAACAACTGCACAGGAGGAAGCGGGTGTACGGGAGGTAACAGCTGCACTGGCAACAATGGAAATCAGAACAGACCCGGCAACAACGATAAACCCGATATTGAAGAACCTGATATCGAAGAACCCGATGTTGAAGAGCCTGATGTTGAAGAGCCTGATGTTGAAGAACCCGATACTGACATTCCCGATTATGAAAAGCCTGACACAGACAAGCCCGGCAATAACAATAGACCCGATAACAATAAGCCCAATACGGATAATGAACAGAGCGGAAATACATCTGAAAGCCAGTATGTTGCCGAGGTTGTACGTCTGGTTAATGCCGAAAGAGCAAAAGAAGGACTTTCAGCACTTAAAAGTGACAGTACAGTACAGTCAGCTGCTCAAGTAAGAGCGCAGGAAATAGTTTCAACCTTTTCTCATACAAGGCCAAACGGTTCCAGCTGCTTTACAGCGCTTGAGGCGGCAGGTGTAAGATATTCAGGAGCCGGCGAAAATATTGCCTATGGTCAGAAATCTCCTGAGGATGTCGTAAATGCATGGATGAACTCGCCCGGACATAGAGCCAACATTATGAATAAAAACTTTACTACAATCGGTGTAGGCTGTTATAAAAGCGGAAATACATATTACTGGAGCCAGTTCTTTACTTACTAAAACTAAATTTTAATGTTTTTTGACGGTACTATTTTAAAAATAGTACCGTCATTCTACTTATTAAGCATATCAAATCGAAATGACCGGCTGAGTTTTATAGGCTGCTTATTTAATAATTTAACAGAAACAAACGCTTCATATCCAATAATATTATTTAAGGCATGAAGCGTTTTTCTGCTTAAAGCTATTCTGTTTTATTTGCAGTCCCTTGAAATATTTAAAAGCAGCCCCATTGAAGCCATCATAACAACCAGCGATGTTCCGCCGTAGCTTATGAATGGCATAGGCATACCTGTATTAGGCATAGAATTGGTAACAACGGCAATGTTCATTATAACCTGAATTGCAATCATTGTCGTTATTCCCGTAGCGGCATAGGAGCTGTATTTGTCCTTCGCCGTCATAGCAATTTTTATTCCTCTCCATATAAGAAGAGCAAACAGCATAATAACAACTACCGCGCCTACTAGTCCCAGTTCCTCGCATATGATAGCAAAAATAATGTCATTGTAACTTTCAGGTATAAATGTTTTCTGACGGCTCTGCCCTATTCCCAGTCCAAACAGCCCGCCTGATGCCACGGCATAAAGCGATTGAATAATCTGATAGCCCGAGTCGCTTGGGTCGCTCCAGGGGTCAAGCCAGCCTGTAATACGTGCCCTTCTGTACGGCTCGATGAGAACCAGTACAATGAAGCCCACAATTCCCATAAGTCCGAATACTACAAAATTCATAACCTTATTGCTGGCGACAAACATAATCATCAGGCCTACAACCATAACTACTATTCCTGTAGAAAGGTTTTCTGTAGCTATAAGTATGAACGCCAGTATAACAGGAAAAGCGCATTTCAGGAACATAATAAAATTCCCATTAAGCAAATTCCGATTTTTTATGACATATCCGCTCATAAATATTATTATTATGAATTTGGCAAACTCCGAGGGCTGAAATGAGGTTCCTAAAACCTCAAGCCATCTCTGAGAACCTTTTGTAGCAACACCGACGACAAGCACAACGCCAAGTATTCCGACAATAGCTATGTACGCAAGAATTGATATTCTCCTGAAAAATTCCGTATTGATACTCATGCAAAGTACCATCGCCACAAAGCCAACGACAGCCCACCTTAGCTGGCGGTTAAAGAAGAAAAATTTATCGTTGAAATGTGAATCCGTCATTGCATAATAATAGCTTGATGAAAAAACCATTACTAGTCCAAACATAACAAGTATAAGCACCAATATTAAAACCGTATAGTCTATTCCCCTGAATGGATGAGGGTTTATCAGATTTCTCAGATGAATACGGCTTTTATCCGGAATATCATCCTGCTCCCTTCTATGAAGTTGATAGACGTTTCCGTTTTTCTTTCTGTAGTCGGCCATGTTTTGCCTCCTGTAATATATTTCAATTTTATGAAAAAGCATTTATGCCCTTATAAGCTCTTTAAATATTCTTCCGCGCTGTTCATAATCCTCAAACATCCCCCAGCTTGCACAGGCAGGTGAGAGAAGTATGCAGTCTCCTTCTTCTGCCACGTTTTTGCATTTATTTATACACTCTTTAAAATCGCCAGCAAACTCATAGTCCCTAAAACCATGTTTTTGACAACATTCTGCAATTTTTTGAGCCGTTACACCGATAAGTATAAGCTTTTTAACCCTGCCGTCAAATAATTCGACCCATTCGTCATAGTCAGAACCCTTATCATAGCCTCCCCCTATAAGCACAATAGGTTTTTTCATCGCAAGTACCGCTCTGATAGAAGCATCAGGATTGGTTCCCTTAGAGTCATTGTAATAATCAACCCCATTGTAGGTTCCGCAATATTCAATTCGGTGTTCTACTCCGTTAAAGTTCTTTAAGACTTCTCTAATATCATCCAGCGGCACCCCTGCACACACCGCACAAGCGGCCGCTGCCATGGCATTTTCATAGTTATGAACACCTAAAATTTTAAGCTCATTAACATTTATAAGGATTTCATCAAAATTATCCCAGTTGATATGTATATTATCGCCCTCAAGACATATGCCCTCATCAAGTATCTCGCTACTTGAAAAAAAGAAAACTCTTCCGTTGGTTTTCGCAGCCATTTTCCTGCAGATGTCATCTTTTTTATTTAAAATGGTAAAGTCATCTTTTGTCTGGTTGGCAAATATTTTTTCTTTGACGGCAATATAGTTCTTCATTGTTTTATGCCTGTTAAGGTGGTCTGGAGTTATATTCAGCACAGCAGAGATATGAGGCTTGAATGTATCTGAAGTCTCAAGCTGAAAACTGCTTATTTCTGCACAAACATAGTCTCCTGACTTAAGGGAGGGTACCTTTTCAGAATATGCTATTCCGATATTTCCTACTACCGCTGTATTCTTATATTTTTTCTCCAGCAGAAGTCCTGCGAGAGTTGTAGTAGTCGTCTTTCCATTAGTGCCGGTAATTGCGCACACAGGGCAGGCTGTAAGTGTATAGGCCAGTTCTACCTCGCTTATTACCTTAACGCCGGCGTCCCTTGCCTTCTGTATAAACGGCAGGTCACATGGTACTCCCGGGCTCAGCACCGCATAATCAAAATCTGTGATAATATTATCTGGGTTTGAACCGGCATAAATTTTAATCCCGGATTTTTTATAACCTTCTATATCATGCAGTTTTATTAATGCTTCCATAGGCTTTATGTCCTGAAGTGTAACGTCCGCACCAATTGAAGCTAAAAGCTTAGCAGCGGCTATCCCGCTTCTTGCCATGCCGCATACTATAATTTTTTTATCAGCGTAAATCATTATACTCTTCCTTTCATTCCCGTTATCAGAATAATTTCTGAGCTCCGAGGAACGCGATAAGGCACGCGATAGCCGTAATTATATAAAACAATGTTACAACCTTTGTTTCACTCCATCCGCTCAATTCAAAGTGATGGTGCAGCGGCGCCATTTTAAATACGCGTTTTTTGGTCTTTTTATATACGGTAACCTGTATCGCAACAGATAATGTTTCAACTACATATATTATGCCTGCAATAAGAATAAACAGCGGCATTTTAAGTATAAATGCGCAGGCTACAACAAATCCTCCCAAGGCAAGCGAACCGGTATCTCCCATAAACACCTTAGCAGGATAGGCATTAAATATCAGAAACGCTAAAAGTCCGCCTATCATTGCTCCTCCGGCAGTTACAATACCGTTTCCGGCCGCATACGCGCACATAGTGAAAAATACACAGACAATAAGCGTAACACCGTCTGCAAGTCCATCCAGGCCGTCAGTAAGATTAACTCCGTTCACAGTAGCAAGAACCGCCACTATACAAAAGGGAATATACAGTAATCCTAAATTTAATGTAGCTCCGCCTGCGAAAGGAATATAAATTTCCGTACCAACGCCGGATTTAAAAAGATAATAGATAAATAAGGCGCAGACGATAAGCTGACCTATTATTTTCTGCATAGGCTTAAGTCCGAGCGAACGCTTTTTAACGACCTTAATATAGTCGTCTATAAAACCAATGAGCCCAAAACCAAGTGTTACAAGTATTACTGCAATGGTTTCGTGGGTTGGCGTCATAAAAACAGCAGACAGCGCAAAGGCGATAAGAAAAGAAATGCCGCCCATTGTAGGCGTCCCCGTTTTCTTTAAGTGTGTCTCAGGGCCGTCGTCACGAACTGTCTGACCGAATTTAAGCCTATGCAAAAACGGTATAAGCATTGGGCATATAAATATGCCGAGCATAAAAGCTATTATTAATGTATAAATTCCTTTTATTAATAAGTTCATTAGTATTACTCCTTTGATTCAAACCTCAAAACTTCTTCAGGTAATCGGCAATTTTATTAAAATGCATGCTGTGAGACGCTTTTATAAGTATAGTTCCTCTGGGTATGAAGCCTGACTCCAAAAACTCATCAACCGTATGAAAATAGCCTGAGTTTCTTATTCCCGCATCTTTTACACCGTCATAGATATTAACCGAATCGTTCCCAATAGCCGTTACTCCGTTAATTCCCTTTGCAGCTGCGTAAATGCCTATTTCTCTGTGCATTTCTTTTGAATAATCTCCAAGCTCAAACATGTCTCCAAGAATCGCGTATTTTTCTCCTGAACAGGAAGCTAAAACGTCTATAGCCGCCTTAGTTGATACAGGATTGGCATTATATGAGTCATCTATCAATACCGCCCCGTTTGAAAGGCTGAACCTTTCCATCCTCATTCCGGTAGGGGCGAAGCTCTCCAGCCCTCTTTTAATATCATTTAAATTCATGTTTTGTATAATACCCACCGACGCTGCGGCCATAGCGTTATAAACCATATGTCTGCCCGGTACGGAAATCATTGTGTCAATGCAGCCCTTTGGCGTATGGATTTTACACTTTACACCTTCCA
Organism: uncultured Eubacteriales bacterium; assembly: GCA_959604475.1. GTDB lineage: Bacteria > Bacillota > Clostridia > Lachnospirales > Anaerotignaceae > Metalachnospira. The sequence continues at coordinate 3 of CAUHBX010000040.1, read as the reverse complement.
AGC
>CAUHBX010000039.1 GCA_959604475.1 uncultured Eubacteriales bacterium | reverse complement strand
TCAGATTTTTTCCACTTTGCAATGAGATTATGCGAACTTTATACATGGTGAGTGCATAAATTACAAATTCTAACCGTCTATTAACTATTGCAGATTATTTGGGTCTACTTCCTTAATAACAGTCAGCTCCCCATTTATTGGGAATTCACACAATTCCTTAATATAACCGTCGGCTTTGATACATCCCTGAGTTATTCTTCTTTTTATATTCTCCATAGTTTCTTTGTCAAAGTCACTGATAAACGTCTCAATTCTCCTGGACAGCCAAATTCTGCCCGATTTAGTAAATGACAGTTCATCCTCGTAATCACAGACATTATATTTTGTCCCTTCTATATTCGAATAGGAGACATGAGTATATACAAGCTTCTTAGCCTCATACTGCCCGGCAAGAAAAGCTTTTAAGATAGTAAATATTTCCCGTCTGTCCTCGGTTACTGTTGTCTTGTACATAGCAGACCTCTCCCTCTAAAATTACTGTTAATATTATAATAACCTTTTTCAGTCTGCTGTTCAATGCCAATACTGCCAAAACATCTGGCGATAATTCTTATTATCTACCGTTGCAAAATTTCAAAAAACTATTTATATTAAATAGTAGCATTAATTTTAACGGAGGTAATACTATGTCAATTGATAAAGTCAGAGAGTACTTCAAAAAGTATGGCCGTGAAGGAGACATCTTGGAATTTCCTGTTTCAAGCGCAACTGTTGCCCTTGCCGCAGAGGCCCTTAACGTAATTCCTGCTAGAATAACGAAAACCCTCGCGCTCAAAAGCGGTGAAAGCTGTATTGTCATCGCAGTAGCGGGAGACGGAAAAATCGACAACCATAAGTTCAAAAACGAGTTTGGGTTTAAAGCTAAAATGCTCTCACCCGAAGAAACTGTTACTCTTACTGGACATGCTGTAGGCGGAGTATGTCCGTTTGCACTTCCTGATGGCATTAAAACATACTGCGATATATCCCTAAAACGGTTTGATTCGGTATTTCCTGCCTGCGGAAGCTCAAATTCAGCAATTGAACTGAGCTGCGATGAGCTCTATAGATACTCAAATGCGGAAAAGTGGGTTGACATCTGCAAAGACTGGGAATAATCAGTTTTGTGGAATGCCAAGATAATTTGACGGGACTTCGCCTTTAATTACTGTGTCCACCAGCATAAGCTTTCTGGTCATGTTAACTTTTTTGTTATACAGCGGATTTACAAGGCTTACGGTAATATTTACTGTAAGCCATATTTTATAGTTGGTCTGATTGATTCCGGCAGACGTAAATTCCGTATCATAATCGACAACAGCCCCTCCCACTGGCATTACCTCGAATGAAATCTCTGGTCCGCTGTTTGCCAGTATACCGATTCCCGTTGCTGCACCATACGGGATACTTACCCTGTTATTATCCATATTAACCAGCTTTTCGGTTATGTACTCGCTTATCTTGGCACATATCATATTAACCTTAGACGTATCTGCCGATAACATTGTTGTTCCTTCGTCAGTTTTGAGCTTGAGTATATCATCAATTTGAATTTCGTTTTCCATCAGAACATTTTCTGTTGCTGAATTAATTATGTAATTTGCCCTTTCCTTGGCGTCAACAATGCAAATGTTAGCTGCCACAGGCATAATATATTTTTCAGTGGCTGCGATAAAGGCACACGCTGACGCTCCTACACACAAAAGTAATAAAAGCACCACAAACTTTCTAAATTTCCTTTTTATAATACATATCTCCTCCACTTTTTATTCAAAATACAGCTGTACAATACATTTTTGTAATAAAATCTTAAAGAATTATAAGCAATAATTTCCTTTATTATCAAAGACCAATCTGTTATAATATATTCTGAGTTAGGAGGCTTAAGTATGGATTACTCGGAACATAATGAGAATAAGCATAAAATATTTAAATATACGGACGAAAACGGTCACGTTCATTATGTGGACGAGCAGGGTCATCCTGTTAAAAGGCGCAGGCCGCCTTCAGCGGAAAATGGGTCGTCATCCGGCCGCTCACCTGCTCAAAAGCATACTGAAACATCACGTTCATCCTCACATTCTTCGTCAGGCAGAAGGCCGACTGAGAACAGCCGTAAGGTTCAAAGCAGTCCCAGTCCAAAGAAGAACAAAAAGAAAAAGAAGAAAAGAAGGGGCCTTCGAATATTCCTGGCCGTGTTAGGTATCCTTATTTTAGCGGCTGCCGGGTTATGCATTGGCGCATGGATTAGTATAATAAAAAGCGCACCGACGCTGAATACTTCGGATATTGTTCCGACTAACTATACCTCCATAATATACGATGACAGCGGAGTTGAGATAGACAAGCTTCACGGAGAGGAAAATCGTGAATATGTTACCCTTGACATGATACCTGAAGATTTGCAGCATGCAGTAGTCTCAATTGAGGACGAGCGTTTCTACGACCATAACGGTATTGATATTAAAGGTATATTCAGAGCACTTTATATAGATATAAAAGAATGGGATTTCTCACAGGGAGCAAGTACAATAACCCAACAGCTGATTAAAAATGAAATGCTCTCCAGCGAGAAGAAGCTTACGCGTAAGCTGCAGGAGCAGTATCTCGCTGTTAAATATGAAAAAGAGCTTGAACAGACCCTTGGCAGCAAACAGGCGGCTAAAAACTATATACTTGAACTCTATCTTAATACTATCAGTTTAAATCACGGGCTTAACGGCGTCGGCTCGGCTGCGGAATTTTATTTTGGCAAGGAAGTAAATGAGCTTGATTTGGCAGAATGTGCCTGCTTAGCTGGAATCACTAAACACCCTTCAAAATATTCGCCGATAAGCAATCCTGAAGCCAATAAGGAAAGACAAATCCTAGTGCTTGATAAAATGCTTGATCTTGGATATATAACTCAGGCGGAACATGACAGTGCCATAGCAGAGGATATATATTCCAATCTGGTAGGTAAACAGACAAGCGATGAAGAATCTGTATCTCTTCATAACTATTTTGTCGACCATCTTATCGTTACACTTGCTAATGACCTTCAAGAGCAGAGAAACCTTAATAAGCAGGAAGCCTATAACCTGATATACAGCGGCGGTCTGCAGATTTACTCAACGATGAGTCAGGACGTACAGGGAAGGCTTGAGGATGTATTTAATGACGATTCCCTTTTCCCGCCTTCTGATAGAACCTATGACGCTACCTATACCATTTCGGTGCTCAATACACAGACTAATGAGCAGGAGCATCATACAGAGTCTAAAACAGTGTCTAACAAGGATGAGGCTGAAGCGTTTGCCGAGGAGATGAAGGCCAAGTATGTCGATGATACCCATACAATGGTGCTTGACAATCTAACCGTATCAAATTCACTTCAGGCGGCAATGGTTATTCTTGATTACAAAACAGGAAATATTAAGGCAATTGTCGGCGGACGCGGAACAAAGAGCGGCGACCTTGTATTTAACAGAGCAACGCAGGCCTACCGTCAGCCAGGCTCATGCTTTAAGGTCTTGGCTGCCTATGCACCGGCAATTGACCAGGACATATACTCGGCCGGTTCATTTATAAAGGACGAGCCATTTACAGTAGGAAGCTGGTCCCCAGGAAACTGGTGGGGTTCAAGCTACAGAGGCTATGCTACCGTTAGAGAAGGTATCAGGGACTCAATGAACATTCTGGCAGCAAAGGTTATAGTTGATGCCGGAGTATATAACGCATATAATTATCTGCTTAACTTTGGTTTTGAACAGGTAACAGAAGACGATATAAACGCTAATACGTCACTGGGCGGACTTACAAACGGTGTATCAGTACTTGAACTGACTGCCGCATATGGTACAATCGCAAACGGCGGCGTTTACATGATGCCTACACCATATACAAAAGTGCTTGACCATGACGGAAATGTACTTCTTGAATATGATTATGAGGGAAAACGAGTTATCAAAGAAACTACAGCCTTCCTTCTTACCGATATGATGGAGGATGTAATCTCCGGCGGAGGCACCGGTGGATTGGCTAGATTTCAGAAAAACAATATGCCGGTTGCCGGTAAAACCGGTACTACAACAGACGATAAAGACCTTGTATTTGCCGGCTATACACCCTATTACGCAGCAGGCATATGGATGGGATATGATACTCCCAAAAAGATTAGCTACGACAAGAGCTATCATCTTATCGTATGGCGCGCAATTATGGACCAGCTGCACGATAATCTGGCATATAAGGAATTTGAAAAACCTGAAGGAATAACAACCGCGAGCTACTGCGCTATACAAAACGGTTCGCCGATAGACGGTGTATGCTCAGCAGACTATTATGGCGCCGGATATTACGGCAATATGGTCTCAACTGATTACTGCACAGCAGCTACTGCACCAAAATCGCAATGTACCGCGCATGCTATGTACAGGATTTGTAAGGAAAGCGGTTGTCTTGCGGGCCCCAACTGTCCTGATGATGTTGTAGAAGAGCTTTCACTCGCCGTTGTCAACGGTCAGATTGTTAACAGGCCATCTAAAGAGAGCTGCGCTGAAAGCGGAAAGATTTATGTTGATATAAGTCAGACCTGCTCTCTTACAGAACATAAGACCTCTGAATCCCAGGTTCCAAGCGATGTTGTAATCGGCGGAGACAATATACCTGATTTTGGAGACCCAAACTGGGACGGCCACATCGGAAATACGAATAATAACACGTCCAACGGAAACCATTCAAACAGCAACAGTAATGGCGGAAACTCAAATGGAAATGATTCCGACGGACAGGAATTTGTTATAGGAGCCAATTAAGCAAAACCCCCAAAGATTAGCTTTGGGGGTTATTTATTGCCAATAAAAAATGGCCTGCCATGAGGCAGGCCTTTACATTTATTTTCTATCGTTTTTTTCATCATCCTTAATAAGCTCTTTAAATGATGTCGCAAGTCCGGCTATTCCCTGTATTTCCGAAGGAATTATAATCTTTGTCGACTTACCGTCTGCAACCTTCTGAAGCGCTTCAAGGCTCTTAATTGCGATTACCTCAGCATCGGGATTTGCTTCATTGAGCATTCTGATACCCTCTGCCTGTGCCTTCTGAACCTTAAGGATTGCCTCAGCCTCACCTTCAGCGCGTCTGATTGCAGCCTCTTTTTCAGCCTCTGCCCTAAGAATAGCAGCTTCCTTTTCACCTTCTGCTACAAGCACTGCACTTCTTTTTTCACCTTCGGCCTGAAGAATTTTCTCTCTTCTTTCACGCTCAGCCTTCATCTGTTTTTCCATAGAATCCTGAATTTCCTTAGGCGGCATAATATTTTTAAGCTCAACGCGGTTTATCTTTATTCCCCAGGGGTCTGTAGCCTCATCAAGGATAGCCCTCATCTTAGTGTTAATTATATCTCTTGATGTAAGTGTCTGGTCTAATTCCAAATCACCGATTATATTTCTTAACGTCGTGGCTGTAAGGTTTTCAATAGCCCTTATTGGATTGTCTACCCCATAGGTATAAAGCTTTGGATCCGTTACCTGAAGATAAATAACAGTGTCTATCTGCATTGTAACATTATCCTTTGTTATTACCGGCTGAGGCGGGAAATCCGCAACCTGTTCCTTAAGGCTTATTCTTCTTGATATTCTGTCCATAATAGGCACGGCAAAGTGCAGGCCCGTTCCCCAAGTAGCATTATACGCACCAAGTCTTTCTACTACGTATGCATGTGCCTGCGGAACTATTTTGATATTGGAAATTACTATAATAATCAAAATAATTATAATGACAAACAAAAAAATTCTGAAAAAAGGCATTGACGTCACTCCTTATCTGCTAGTTTTACTATAACCTTAACTCCCTGAATTTCTAATATTTCTACTTTTACTCCTTCAGGTATTATTTCCTGTTCCTCTTCAGTTCTAGCCGTCCATATTTTGCCATCAACTTTAACGGCTCCCTTAGCTTCAATATTATTTATCTCCTCAACGACAATTCCATGACGTCCAATTACAGCAGGGGCATTGGTAGCCTCAATTTTATTGTGCAGTAATTTTTTAGCCAGAGGTTTTGTCAAAATCAGAAGAACTATTGACACCGCCAAGAAAATTATCAGCTGAAGCGTTGTTGAAGCTCCTCCCGCTGCCGCAAACATGGCTGCCAGAGAACCAAAGCAGAACCATATTGATATTAACGGACCCGCTGTAGCCACTTCCGCGATAATAAAAACTATAAACATTATAAACCATATTGCAGTTAACGGAATATCATGCATAATTGTCCTCCCCTCATTTTGTTAAATTTAAGCGGTTTTACAGGTACTGATTAACCTATAAAAGTACTTGGTTATACAATAACATAAAAATCGACAATATGCAATTGCATATAAACCTCTGGATAATGTAATTTAAGCCAGCAGGGTCTTGACAAATAAAATAAATTTAACTATTATATCTTTATATGCGAATTAATATAAGTAAATGCGTTAAACGGGAGGAGTACAATGCGTACGCCTATAAGAGAGCTGTATCCACAGGCTGAGAGGTGCAGCAGGAAAGTTTGCTTTGGAAGGTAGCCCGACAGCAGTTCCGGTGAGAAAGATACATTAGCCGGAAACGTAAACCGCGTTAAGGTATTTAAGCCGTAATTATTTACGGGAATTAAGGTGGTACCGCGGACTTTCGCCCTTATCAGGGCGGAAGTCTTTTTTAGTTATGGAAATCAGAGGAAAGGAATGATTATTTATGATACATGAGCTTGACAAAACTTACGATCCGAGTATCGAAGAACGTATCTATAGCAAATGGCTTGATAAAAAATATTTTCACGCCGAAGTAGACAAATCCAAAAAACCCTTCACAATAGTAATGCCCCCTCCTAATATTACAGGAAAGCTTCACATGGGACATGCCCTTGACAACACGCTGCAAGATATACTCATACGTTGGAAACGTATGAGCGGTTACAATGCCCTTTGGGTTCCGGGAACTGACCACGCCTCCATATCGACAGAGGTAAAAATCGTTCAGAAGATGGCTGAAGAAGGGATTACAAAGGACGATATAACAAGAGAGCAGTTCCTTGAAAGGGCATGGGCTTGGAAGGAAGAATACGGTTCTGAAATTCTTAAGCAGCTCAGAAAGCTTGGTTCAAGCTGTGATTGGGACAGGGTTCGCTTCACAATGGACGAGGGCTGCTCAAAGGCAGTGCTTGAGACCTTTATCCGCCTTTATAACAAAGGATATATTTACAGAGGTGAAAAGCTCATTAACTGGTGCCCTAAGTGCCAGACAACCATATCCGATGCAGAAGTAAATCACGTTGATATGGCAGGCCATTTCTGGCACATTAAATACCCCATCGCCGGAACCGGCGATTATCTTGAGCTTGCAACAACGCGTCCTGAGACAATGCTTGGAGATACCGCAGTTGCCGTTCATCCCGAAGACGACCGTTACAAGCATCTCATAGGGAAAATGGCTGTTCTCCCTCTTGTTAATAAAGAAATACCCATAATAGCAGACTCATACGTTGACAGGGAATTCGGTACTGGTGTTGTTAAAATCACTCCTGCCCATGACCCTAACGACTATGAGGTCGGC
>CAUHBX010000038.1 GCA_959604475.1 uncultured Eubacteriales bacterium | reverse complement strand
TCAAGGAAGAAAACGGAACAAAAGACAGGAGGCGATAACTGATGTCAGATAACGTACTCCATGTAGAAAACGTAACAATGCAGTTTGGCGGGGTTGTTGCCGTAAACAATCTTTCAATAGACGTCAACAAAGACGAAATAGTAGCTTTAATCGGCCCCAACGGCGCAGGAAAAACAACTGCTTTCAACTGTATAACGGGTGTATATGAGCCGACTAACGGCCTTGTATCTTTCGATGGGCAGACAATAATAGAAAATCATCCCCAGGGCAAAATGAAAACCGATTATAAGGGTGATAACGCAGACAAATATACGCAGATAATAAAGAAAACTCCCGACCAGATAACAAAGCTTGGAGTTGCCCGTACATTCCAGAATATCCGTCTGTTTTCAAGCCTTACTGTTTTTGAGAACGTACTTATAGCAAAGCATATGCGCGCCCATCAGAATGTATTTTCAGCAACATTCAGGATGAATATGAAAGAAGAGCGCAGAATGCGCAAAGAGGCCATGGAACTGCTTGATATGCAGAACATGCTTCATCTGAAAGATGAGATTGCGTCTTCGCTTCCTTACGGACTTCAAAGGCGTGTTGAGATAGCCCGCGCCCTTGCGACAGAACCTCACCTGCTTCTGCTTGATGAGCCTGCGGCAGGCATGAATCCTCAGGAAACGCTTGAACTTACGGCTTTTATTAAGGAGATTAAGGAAAAGTACAGCCTTTCGGTATTTATGATAGAACATCATATGGACCTTGTAATGCAGATTTCAGACCGTATTTATGTTCTTGACTTCGGTAAAACTATAGCCAGCGGCACGCCTGACGAGGTTCAGAGCAATCCGCGTGTAATAGAGGCATATTTGGGGGTGGCTGACGATGCTGAAAATTGATAAACTCTGCGTAAATTACGGCGGCATCAAAGCCGTCCGCGATGTTTCGTTTGAGGTTCCCGAAGGAAAAATCGTAACGCTTATCGGCGCAAACGGAGCAGGAAAATCAACAATACTGCGCACAATTACCGGGCTTGTTCATCCTGCCTCAGGTTCGATAACATATAACGGAGAGGAGCTTACCAAGCTTCCGACTTACGGAATAGTAAATAAGGGAATAACGCTGGTTCCCGAAGGGCGTCACGTTTTTCCCGATATGACTGTTCTTGAAAACCTGAAAATCGGAGCGTATCTCCGTAAGGATAACCTTAATGATGATATTGAATGGGTATATACATTGTTCCCTCGCCTTAAGGAAAGAAACTGGCAGCAGGCCGGTACCCTTTCCGGGGGCGAGCAGCAGATGCTGGCGGTAGGCCGCGCGCTTATGAGCCGTCCCAAGCTGATAATGATGGATGAGCCCTCCCTTGGCCTAGCTCCGCTTATAGTTAAGGAAATATTCAATATAATAAAAGAGATAAATAAAAACGGCGTTACAATACTGCTTATAGAGCAGAATGCCAATATGGCCCTCCATACGGCCGATATAGCCTATGTCCTGGAGACAGGCACAATAGCTCTCCACGGCACTGGAAAAGAGCTTCTGGCCAATGAGAAGGTAAAAGAATTATATCTTGGAAAAGGCTGATTTACAATGCCCCGGAATTACCGGGGCATTTATTATCTGCTCCAATAATTTAACCAAAGATAATGCGGCCTTCGTATAAATAACTAATAAGAATCCCTGCACTTTTTCGGTGCAGGGATTCTTTTACTTGAATTCATATTATATTTTATAATGAGTATCTGGACAGCTTGGCAACACAAATTATCATAAGGGCATTGCCCTTTCCTGTACGAAGTTACTGTCAAAGGTAATCTCCAAAACAGCATAGTCTATTTTTATCCCTGTAAGGCATACAACATATTCATCATCTGTTTTTAGATTTTCAAGTGAGATGGAGACGGGCTCTGACTTAACATCCTCTTCCCATGTTTTACTCCATAGGACTTCATTTGTCTTGTTGTTTTTAACTTCTAAAACTATGCTCTCGCCAACTAAATTCAAAGTGCCTTCAGCTATTAAAGAATCCAAATTCTCGGTCACACAAAATAGTTTTTCATTTACAAATGGGTCTGTATCATCATAGTCTTTATCTAATTCCAATTTTATGGTCATATCATTCCCATCTGATATGTCAGAAGCATCAGCGTTACCATTTACGCAAGCTGTCAAGCCAATTATAATTATAAACATAAATAATAGTACTGTCATCTTTTTCATAGAGAAACCTCCGTCAATTTCGGTTTGTTGGTACGCTTTATCCGCTAAAGGGGACTATAATATATTTACATACTAGCATATCTACTTGTCCTGTTCAAGGCATTTGGTAAAATCGACGGAATTTTATACGGCGCTTTATTTACGGTATGAACCGCAAAATTATATCCTTGAATTAAAATTGCCGCTGTGATATTCTATAAAATAAAGGAATTTAATTGCATTAAGGAGGAATACAGCATGAAAGCGAGTGTAGCAATACAGGTTCTGCCTGGAGTAACCGATAAAGGCAAAATCTGCGAAGTGGTTGACAAGTGCATAGAATATATTAAAGCCCAAGGGCTTAAAACATTTGTATCACCCTTTGAAACAACTATCGAGGGCGAGCTTGACCAGCTTATAGACATTGTAAAGCAGTGCCAGTACATAGCAATTGAGGCAGGCGCCCCAAGTGTGATGAGCTACGTAAAAATCGACTTTAACCCTACTGAAGGAATACTTACTATCAACCAGAAAACAGACAAGTATCTTGACGGAAACAATGAAAAAGACTGGGAATAATGAGAAATATAATTTTTGACATGGACGGAACACTGCTTGATTCCATGGGAATGTGGGAGAATCTCGGCAGTATATATCTTATAAAAAAGGGAATAAACCCACCTCCTGATTTAAAGGAAGTAATAGAAAACAAAACGCTGGAAGAATCAGCGCAGTACTTTATTACGCATCTCGGGCTTGAAGGGACTGTGAAGGGTATCGTTAAGGACTTTCTAAAGCTGATAAGCAATAAATACCGTAACGAGCTTAAATTAAAGCCGGGCATGAAGGAGCTTGTTCTCTCAGAATACGAAAACGGCTCTAAAATGTGCATACTAACAACCTCTGACAGGGATTTAGCCATTGCCGCTATGAACAGAAACGGTATAGGCCACTGCTTTAAAGAGGTTTATACTGCCCAAACCCTTGGAATGTCCAAAAGAACCCCTGATATATTTTTAAAAACCTGTGATTTGATGGGCTTCAGGCCTGAAAACACAACAGTCTATGAAGACGCACTTTATGCCGCCAAAAGCGCAAAGGGTGCCGGGTGCCATTTAATAGCCGTTTATGACCATATGAACCGCAATGACTGGGATGCAATTGAAATACTGGCTGATGAAGTAATCAAATAAAAAAGGAGATGTTAATACATCTCCTTTTTTATTTACTTTGTGTTAGCCTGTACCTTATCCTTATCAACCGCACTTATTATCATAAATACCACACCGCAGACAATAACCATGAATATGCCTACACTCTTGAACACGCCTGTAAGCGAAGGAATAAAGTTCCAGAGTATAATTGCTATAATTGAAGCCAGAATCGTCCAGAAGCCGGCCTTTCTGCTTGAAAATTTAGGTGCGAGAAGTGCGCCGATTACTATGAATGAGGTCCCGATTGCAAGTGAAAGCGCCTTCTGCATTGCGCCGAGAATTGCTCCCATCTGGGTAGCTATGAGGTATGTAACTATACTTGAAAGTACAACTATTATTTTATTAACAGCCGCCTTCCTATTTTGCAGCTTCTGTCCCACAGGCAGACGGTATACAATGTCGGAGCTGACAGTTGTGGAAAGCCCCACAATCATGGAACAGCCGGTTCCCATATCAGCCGCCCAAAGGCCGGAAAGCGTAATTCCGCCAAGTACAGGAGGTATGCTCATTAATATTTTAGGAAGCGCCTCCGCAGCAGCGGCCTCCGGAAGAAGTGCCTTGCTGGCTACGCCTAAAAGCGCGCATATAAAACCTACCGGCACCATAAGTACTGCTCCAATTATATAACCCCATTTGGCCGACCTGTCGTCCTTTCCGGTCAGGCCAATCTGTACAACACCCTGCACTGAATTCGTATTTCCTATCATAACAATAATCCAGCTTATAATCCCTATCCAGCCCATGCCCTCTGTAAGGCTCATATATGGCACCTCCGGCTCAGCCGCTACAAGAGTCTGTATAGCACTCCAGCCTCCGTGTCCGCTGAGAACAATTACAGTGGCAACGATAACGCCTACATATATGAGTATAAGATTAAGCACATTTGTGAGGGATACGCTTCCCATTCCGCCAATCATGGCTACAAGCATGAAAATAATAAACGAAAAGAATGTCCCTGACTCTGTCGTAAATATTTCCGGGAGAAGTGCTGCCAGTATGGAGCCGCCAGCCTTATACTGAAGGGCAATTATACCAGACTGGATTATACACATGGATACTACCATAATAAAGCTTGTTTTTTTTCCGTACATTTCATTTACCAGGGCGCTTATCGTACTGTAGCCGCTTTTTCTTAAATATTTAACCGCAAGAAAGGCTGTTATAACCGCTCCTATCGCCCATGCCGTATCGTACCATCCCGCCGAAAGGCCTACGGTGAATGCATTTTCAGCTATACCTATGGTAGAGGCCCCGCCGATTGCAAGGCCTGCAATACTTGAAGCCACAACAAATATTCCGTTTTTCCCCTTATAAAGCAGAAAAGAATCTCCGTCCTTTTTTTGCTTATTTGAAACATAAAAGCTTATACCAAACAGCAATAAAACATATAAAATAACAATGATTAAAGGTATGTTCATCTTTGGTGTCCTCCAAGTTTTATTTTAAGTCGTCTATAAATTCCCTGTATGTCTCCTGAAGCTGGGGCACAATGCTGCCCCCATAGGGTATTACGTATACATCCTTTCCGTTTACATCGACATTTTTCATAAGCTCGTCCATGCTGTTAAAGGATTTAACACCCATATCCTCGATTTCGGCAGGGTCAAGGCTTGAAAGAAGCAGTACGCTGCCTTTTCTTATTGACTCGCATGCCGCATAAAATATATAGCCCCCGATTGTAAAGTCCTTTCTCAGGCTTTCATCAAGGCAGCCCGCCTTTAACGGCTCTATCCAGTCAAAGAAATCCCTTGCGCCGCTGCCCTCGCTGCACTCAGCAAGCATTACTATTGTGCCGCCCTCCTTCAGCGCCCTAATCCCGTTAAAAAGGCTTTTTGTAGACTGGTAGAAATTCAAGTCCTTAGGAAAGCCTCCGCAGCTTACAAATACAACATCCGCCTCGTTCTGTATCGGAAGTCCGTAAGACCTTTGAATGTACATGCAGCTTTCTTTCCATGCCTTATCAAAATCGCCGCAGAAAAGCCCGCTGTGCTTTGAAGCCGAGTTAACGCAAATATTAATCCCAAATACAGGGTTTACAAGCTCTCCGGCCTCTCTCATATCAATATTTATCGGATTCATTGTAAACTTGCCGCTTCCGACCCTCCCGTCTGATTTAGGTTCTACCGGGTCAAGCGCCCGTATATGGTTCATCTTTATTGTCTGCCTTGAAGCTATTCCGGGGACAATACTCTTTCTGCCCCCGCCATAGCCCGCCATCAGGTGATGAACCGTGCCGCTTATTACAATAAGCTTTCTTCCTACCGCAAGCGGATTAACACTGACTGGCGTACCCATATCAGTTGTACCGACATAAACGAGGTCGTCAGCGTCGCAGTCATGGTCGACTACCTCAGCAACATTGTTATAAACATATTCTCCCGCAAGAATTTTCTTTTCCTCTTCGGAATTTTTTCTGTGAGTGCCAAGGGCTATGACCACGGAAATGTTTTCAAAAGGCATATTCATATCCTCGTGCAGATATCTTACAAGAAGCTCGCAGATTACGTCCTGATGCATCCAAAACCTTGTCATATCGCTTATAACTATTGTCACAAGGTCATTGGCGGCAACAAGCTCCTTCAACGGCTTTGTGCCTATTACCCCGTCCTCAACGCAGTATCGAAATTCCTTTTTTATATCTTTAATCTCTTCCATAGGGTTTTCAAGCAGAGTCTTTACGCTTTTCGCACCCTCCAGAGATATTTCGACTTCTGACTTCCCGTACTTCAATTTGATATTTTCCATCTTTTTTAGTCCTTTCCTAAAATATGCATATTTATTTTAGCACTTTAACGCATTTAAGTCAAAAAGATTTTACCTTTAAAGCTTCTAAAATTAATGCTTTAAACAGCTGTATATTGAACATTATAAACAAAGCTCAAGTATAAAATCCCCATAAATAAAGCCGGGTTAATAACCCGGCAAATCTTATGTAGCATTATATAGCCTCGTCAAAGCACACGAGTGCTTTTTTTATCCTATGGTCCTTAATTTCCGTAACCTTTACATGAAGCGGCGGAAGACTTATCTCAAACACTGAGCCGTCATCAGGTATTGTACCGTAATTGCCGAAAATATAGCCTCCAAAGGTATCATATTCCTCTATAGGGAGTTCTATTTTAAGGGTATCGGCTACTTCGTCAAGTTCTGCACCGCCCTGTATTTTCCATGTCCTTGAGTCGATTTTTTCTATATCCGGTTCTTCCTCCTCAGGGGTAGGCTCTTCATCCAAATCGCCTACAATCTGCTCAAGCAGGTCGTTCATTGTTACTATACCTGTCATTCCGCCGTATTCGTCAAGTACAACCGCAAAATAATTATGTGTCTTTTTCATCTGTCTGAACAGCACATCCGCATGGATGCTTTCCGGAACAAAATACGCCGGCTTTACAGCATCCTTAATAATTCTTTCCTTAGGCTCATCCATTAGCCTGAAAAAGTCCTTAACATCAAGTATTCCTATGACTTTATCAACCGTTTCGTCACACACAGGGTATTTTGTATGCCTGCTTTCATGTATAGTGTTTGCCCATTCCTCAACCGACTCGTCAAGCCAGAGAAGCGATATATCCGTTCTGTGTGTAGCAAATTCATCCACAGTCAAATCGTCAAACTCAAACACATTATTTATCATTTCCTGCTCTTCTGCATCAATAATTCCCTTTTGCCCGCCTTCATCAACCATGAGCCTTATCTCTTCCTCGCTGACATCATCCTCCTCAGCATTGGGGTCGATGCCTATAAGGCGGAGTATCCCGTTTGTGGAAGCCGTCAAAAGCCAAACAATCGGAGCAAAGACCTTTGATACAACTGTTATCATAGGCGCCATTGCCAGCGCGAGCTTATCAGCCTTTTTCATTGCGATACGTTTAGGCACAAGCTCTCCGAAAATCAATGTAAAATATGAAAGTATCAGTGTAATCAAAACGACAGCTATTGAATTGAGTGTTGCAGCCGGAACAGCTGTATAGCCCATTCCAATTACCCAGTCAACAAGCTTGTCGGAAAAGTTTTCGGCGGCAAAGGCTGATGCCAAAAAGCCCGAAAGAGTAATGGCTACCTGTATTGTCGCTAAAAATTTTGCAGGCTGGCCAGTTAATCTTTTTAATTTTGCTGCATTTTTATTGCCTTCCTCTTCAAGCTTTGAAAGCCTTGCGTCATTGGCCGAAATAACCGCAATTTCGGCGGAAGC
>CAUHBX010000037.1 GCA_959604475.1 uncultured Eubacteriales bacterium | reverse complement strand
AATTGCAGTCCAAGCTTTTGGGCAGCCTTTCTGCAAAGTATCATTCGTCCTAAAAATATCTCAAAATAATCCATTACAGAGCCATAGTTAGTATCTATTTTCAGAACAAGCGTAATGCATGTGTGTTCATCGTTAATTACAAGACGGCTCTTTTCTACAGAGTAATTTACCCTGTCATGTATATCAAATGTAGTGATATCATTGTTTCGTACTCTTGAACGCCTTACGTCTGATTTATCGGCAAGTATAAGCGCCGCCGCAACAGCGTTTACCGGCACTCCGTTCCCTTCGTCATGGTTTCCAATAGCAGTTGTAATCGTAGCTATATCCTCTGCGTCCGCCTCAAGATTTGTAAGAAGGCGAAATGCCATTACAGCTCCGCTTTGCGAATGGTCTACACGGTTTACTAGGTTACCTATATCGTGCAGGTAGGCAGCTATCTTTACAAGCTCGATTTCATGCTCCCCATATTCCATTGTTTTTAAAATATACTCGGCTGTATTTGCCACATTAACGACATGCGCGAAGGAGTGCTCTGTAAAACCAAGCGCCCTTAATGATTCATCGGCCTTTCTGATGTAAGTATTTATGGCCTGATTTTTTTTAATCTCTTCATATGATACCACTGTAATTCACCTCAATTATTTTTGCTGCGTGTACCTGTTATTGAAAATTCTACCCATTCGGCTATATTTGTAGCATGGTCGCCAATACGCTCAAGGTACTTGGCAATCATAAGCAGGTCAATGGAGTACTCTCCCTTTGTACTGTCCTTGGATATCATATCGATTACTTCAGTTTTCATAGTAGCAAACCACTTATCAACAACATCATCGTATGCTATTACCTTTCTAGCCAGCTCTAAATCCTTTTTAACAAATGAATCTACGCTGTCCGTAACCATTTTAACGGCTTCTTTAGCCATTTTTTTAATATCCTCGTTAATTCCTGGTCCGCCTGTGATAATAAAGCGCGAAATTTCAGCTATGTCAGAGGCCTGGTCGCCTACCCGCTCCATATCAGTAATCATTTTGAGTGCTGAAGAAATAACTCTCAGGTCGGTAGCGACAGGCTGCTGCTGCAAAAGAAGCTTCATGCACAGCCTTTCAATATCGCTTTCCTTCTGGTCTATCTCACTGTCAGCCTCAAACACTTTATCAAGCAAGGCCGAGTCATTTTTTTCCAGTGCGCATATAGCCGCAGTTACAGCCTCCTCACAAAGGGCACCCATTTTAATCAGTTCTATATGCAGTGTTTCAAGCTGCTCATCGAATTTGTTTCTCATTAACCGAACCTCCCTGTTATATAATCTTCCGTCCTCTTATCTCTAGGCATTGAGAATAGTGTCTCAGTGTCATTGAACTCAATTATCTCGCCAAGCAGAAAAAACGCGGTTTTATCAGAAATTCTGGCTGCCTGCTGCATATTGTGGGTTACCATGACAATAGTATACTTATTTTTAAGCTCCAGTGCAAGGTCTTCAATTTTTGACGTTGAGATAGGGTCTAGGGCGCTTGTGGCCTCGTCCATCAAAAGCACCTCAGGTTCAACCGCGAGTGCCCTTGCTATGCAGAGCCTTTGCTGCTGTCCTCCCGACATTTCCATAGCACTTTTTTTAAGCCTGTCTTTAACATCGTCCCACAGAGCCGCGTCTCTGAGGGATTTTTCAACTATGTCATCAAGCTTAACCTTTGAGCGTATTCCGTGGGTCCTTGGTCCGTAGGCTATGTTATCGTAAATACTCATCGGAAAGGGATTAGGCTTCTGGAAAACCATGCCTACCCTTTTTCTCAAAAGATTTACATCCATTCCCTTGTACATGTCCTCTCCGTCAAGAAGAAGCTCTCCTGTTATTTTGCATCCCTCTATAAGGTCATTCATTCTGTTTAAAGACCTTAAAACCGTTGATTTTCCACAGCCGGAGGGGCCAATAAAGGCCGTTATTTCATTTTGAGGAACCTTAAGGTTTATCCCTTTAATGGCATGGAAATCGTTGTAGTATAGGTCCATATTTTTAATTTCAATTTTACTCATGTTGTCCTCCGTCAGTTCTTTGTAAGTTTCTTAGCGAAGAAACTGGACAGTGCGTTTATTATGATTACCATTACAAGTAATATAACGGCCGTTGCATAGGCCTGGTCTGTATAAAGCCCCTCTGAAAGCAGGCAGTACATATGAACCGCCAGTGTTCTTGTAGATGAGAATATATTTTCAGGAACCGCGGCCGTTGTGCCCGCTGTAAATATAAGCGCCGCCGTTTCTCCGACTATACGTCCTATGGCAAGTATTACTCCCGAGAGTATCCCTGGCATAGCCGCCGGAAGTACTATCCTGAATATTGTCCTTAGCTTTCCTGCACCCAATCCGAAGCTGCCTTCCCGGTAGGAGTCAGGCACAGAAAGTATTGCTTCCTCTGTCGTACGCATTATAACCGGAAGCACCATTATTGCAAGCGTAATAGACCCTGCGATAAACGAATATTCCCATCTCAGTGCTATAACAAATGCCAAAAAGCCGAAGAGCCCGTATACAATTGACGGTATGCCTGACAGTGTTTCTACTGTAAGACGGATTATATGTACAAGCCTTGAGCCTTTTTTTGCATACTCTGCTAGATAAACGGCCGAAAACACGCCTGTAGGAACGGCTATAAGAAGTGTGAAGCCAGTCATCAGAAGCGTATTTATAATGGCCGGCATCATTGATACGTTTTTAGAAGTGTATTCCCAAGCGAATAGTTCCGGCTTAATATTGGGTATACCCTTAACAAGTATATACGCCACTATAAATATCATAATTCCGACTGTGATAAAGGTAGCCAGCATAATAAGCAGGTACACAGCGAAGGAACCGGGATGCTGTAAGTAATCTTTATATTTCTGCATTATCCGTTTCTCCTTTTAATAAGTGAAAAGCATAAGTTTATTATTAGTATAAATACAAAAAGCACCACAGCCGTAGCTATAAGCGCCTCCCTGTGCAGGTCGGCGGCATAGGACATTTCAAGAACAATATTAGCCGTTAGCGTTCTTACACCTGACAATATGCTCTCGGGGAGCATAGCCTGATTTCCTGCAACCATAATTACAGCCATTGTTTCCCCTATAGCGCGTCCTACGCCAAGTATAACCCCGCTTGTTACACCTGATTTGGCTGCTACCATTACAGAACGGAATATTGTCCTTTCCTTTGTTGCACCCAGTGCCAAGGAGCCTTCATAATATGCTTCAGGAACAGCCCTAAGCGACGATTCCGTAACTTCTATTATCGTAGGCAGAATCATTATGCCAAGCAGTATGGAAGCCGTTAAAATCCCCTTGCCTCCCGTACCCGGAAGCAAACGCTGCATTGCCGGTACAATTAGAACCAGTCCGAAAAAGCCGTATACTATTGACGGTATGCCGGCAAGAAGATCAATGGCGGGCTTAAGGATTGTATAGAACCGCTTTGGGCAGTAGTGGGCCATAAACACTGCGCATAATATTCCGATTGGAACACCAAATATTATGGCTCCGGCCGTTACGTAGATACTTCCTATAATCATTGGGAATATTCCGAATAAATTTTGCCCGGGTCTCCATTCGGTACCAAGAAGAAAATTACCGAAACCGATTTCCTTCATTGCCGGAAATCCATTTATAAACATAAATATACATATGGCGGCAACAGCTACAATCGAAACACAGGCGCAGAGCAGAAATACTATTTTCATTATTATTTCCCTTGCTCTCATAAAAACCTCCTAATTTACTAAACAGTTTGGGGTGAAACAGCTCATTTGCAAATTAAACCGCCAGCTTTGCAGGCGGTTTAATTTGTTAATTCAGTTTATATGTAATTTAACAATTACTGAGCGTCTGCCCAATCTGTTATTTCACCAAGGTAAATTCCCTTGATTGTCTCTGAGCTAAGGTTTTCGACTGTGTTTGCATTATTAACTACTACTGCAATACCGTCCATTGCAATCTGTGTGCTTGTAAGTTCTGCCTTCTCGCTGTCCTTAAGCTCACGTGATGACATACCAAAATCACATACCCCCTCAATTGCTGATGTTATACCCGAGCCTGAGCCTGTCTGCTGAATTTCGATTGTTACATCAGGGTTAAGCGCTTTGTAAGCGTCTGCAAGACCTTCCATTACAGGCGCAACTGATGTCGAGCCGGCAAGTACAATTTTTCCAGAAAGTCCGCTTGCTGTATAAGCTTCTCCTTCTTCTACGCTGATATAGCCCTCATCACCGATAATTTTCTGTCCGTCAGCACTCATAATGAATTTTAAATAGTCCTGAGCGATGTCTGAAAGAGAACCGTCTTTGTAAGCTAAAAGGAAGGGTCTTGCTACAGCATATGTACCTGATTTTACATTGTCTGTAGTAGCCTCTACTCCATCAACCTTAACCGCTTTAACATCATTTGAAAGAGAACCGAGTGAAACATAACCGATTGCTGCGGGATTTCCTGCTACTGTTGTAAGCATAACAGATGTTGAGTTTGTAATTTCAGCGCTGACAGTTGTAATATCGTTGTCATCATCATCAACAACACCCATAAGCTCTACAAATGCGCCTCTTGTTCCCGAGCCCTCCTCACGTGAAATTACGGATATTTGGCCTGTTGTTCCCTCGGGCTCAGTCTGTTCCTCCTGCTGCTGGTTGTCAGTATTTGATGTGCCGCTCTGTGATGAAGAACACGCTGCAGCTCCCAAAACCATAACAGATGTCATTAATAAGGCTAAAATTTTCTTTTTCATGTTTAATACTCCTTTAATTTTAAATGTCATTTTCAATTTCATGTTACGGATACAGTATATAAAGAACAGGTTAAATCTCCAATCTTACATATGTTAAATGTATGTTAAAGACCTTGACTGCTTATAAATTCAAATAAAAATAAAGAGGGCTGCTATAAGCAGACCTCTTTATTTCCAGTTACATTCATGTATAATACTACATGTCTTTTCTTAGCTTTTTAAGCCAACTTATATCTTCCGGAGTTGTGCGGCAGCATCCGCCAATCAGTCTTGCTCCGTCCTCGTACCACTGTTTGGCATAATCACCAAAGCCCTTTGCATCACTTGCACCAACCCATATCTTTTTAATTGGGTCATATTCCTCTCCTTTATTTGGATAAACAATAACAGGTTTATCACAGCTGTTTTTAATATTCTTAATCAGCTCTGATATATACCTCGGATGTGTACAGTTCACGCCAACAGCCTTAACAATTACCTTGTCATTCATAAACCTTGCACATTCTTCTATCGGCGTTCCGTCCGATATATGCTTTCCGTCTTTGCAGCTGAAAGAAAACCAGCATGGGACATTTAAATCCTCAGCTATGCTAAGTATAATTTCAGCCTCCCAAAGGCATGGCAGTGTTTCACAGGCAAATATTTCAGCGCCTGCCCTCGCAAGCAGTTCCATCCTTTCCTTGTGAAACGCCTCAATTATATTTTTATCAGCTGTGTAATCTCCTCTGTATTCCGAACCGTCAGCAAGGTATGCCCCATAAGGTCCCACTGCGGCTGCAGCAATAAGGCAGTCTCTTTCAGGATAATCCCTTTGATAGCGTCTAACCGCATTCAAAAGAATTTCAACAGAGCTGATTATGAGCTTTTCTCCGTCTTTTTTTGTATACCCCTTGTTCATAAAGCCAGGGATAGACGCCTGATAACTGGCTGAAATACCTATATCCGCACCTGCCAAAAAATAATCATAATGTACCTGCTCAATAAGCGCAGGGTTTTCAGATAATATTTTTGCCGACCACAGCTCGTCATTTATGTCGCAGCCCCTTGCCTCAAGCTCAGTAGCCATGGCACCGTCTACAATTACAAACTTTTCTTTATTCAACAGCCTTGTTAATTTGTCCATCATCAGTCCCCCACTTAATCCTCTATAGTTTCATATGAAACCTTTTCAGGGTGCTCGCCCCTATTAATGGCAGGTATAAACCTGTTCCAGAAATCGTTGTAAAGCCTGAAAATCTCTTTCCTCTTTGAATATATAAATACAAGCGTTATAACAACATACATTGCACTTATTAGGTCGGTAGCCGCCCAGAGCAGGTCTGCCTTTATATTATAGAAGAACAGGCATGGAAGCATATAATAAACCATATAAATCGGAGTCGCTATCTTATTAAGCTTTGTATCGCCAAAAGCATAATCAATTGATTTTGTACATGAATAATACATTCCTATTATCGTTGTCCATACAAAAACCGTTGTGGCAATAGCCATAAAGTATCCGCCGAAATTGCCGTACGCGGTTTTAAATGCCACTGTCGTAAGCTGTGCGCTTGTAACGTCAGGAAAGTCAATATAAGCGTTTGTTATTATAATCGAAATGGCCGTAACTGTACATACAACGATAGTGTCAAGGAAAACCTCTCCCCAGCCCCATGATGACTGACGTACGGGATGGTCTGTCTGTCCTGCAGCATGCGCTACTATACCATAGCCAGTTCCCGCATCGTTTGAATAGAGTCCTCTTGCTATGCCGTATCTGAGCGCATCCTTTACCGTTGCACCGGCAAAACCTCCGATTCCCGCCATAGGAGTGAAGGCTGATTTAAATATAATTCCAAAGGCGTAGGGAACTTTATCAATATACATAATAAGTATGCCAATCCCCGCAATTATGTATGCCATAGCCATAAAAGGAACAGCCTTTTCCATGACGGAAGCAATCCTTTTAAGTCCTCCGGCTATAGTTACAAAGCACGTAATTCCCATTATCACTATGGATATAATAGGAGCTATTCCAAAGCCTTCATACAGTGAGCTTGTAAGCGACTCTGTCTGAACGCAGCATGTCCAAGGTCCGAACACAAAGCAGAATATAGCAAGAACAAGAGCGCCTTTTTTCCAGCCAAGGGCATTTTTCATTACGAACGAGCGGTCACACACATATTCGTCCTTTGATTTGTCAAATTTGACGCGGTATCTTTGTCCGAGTATAATTTCACATGCCTTTGTGGACATTCCCAAAAGGCCTGAAACCCACATCCAGAAAACTGCACCGGGGCCGCCCATTGTTATTGCCGTGGCTACACCTCCAATATTGCCTACACCGATTGTATTTGCCATTGCGGTACATGCCGCTGCAAATCCTGATACAGTTCCTTCGCCTTCTCCGCCTTTAAACATCTTTCCGAATGTGTTTTTAAAGTGGAATTTTATTTTAGTTATGTATCTGCCTCTGAATTTAATTGTCAGATAAAGCCCTGTTCCAACAAGAGCGATTGTCATAGGTGTTCCCCACATAAAATCTGAAATTGTTTGAATAATTTTAAGAATAATTTCCATTTCCTTTCCTCCCGATATTTAAACTGTGTTGCCTTTCTGCTTGATTTATAGTTCTTACGAGGCGCCTTATTTTCCGAACACCTCCAATGCGTTTTTGATGTCGTTTATTATATCCCCGCTGTCTTCAATACCTGCTGATATCCTGATAAGGCCTTCTTCCATCCCCATTTTTTTCAGCTGTTCCGGGCTGAATTCATTTTTGAAGGCTGTGGCGGGATGTGCCAGCGATGTTCTGAAGCCACCGAGAGTTCCAAGATATTTTATCATTTCCAGCCTGCGGATAAACTCGTTTAC
>CAUHBX010000036.1 GCA_959604475.1 uncultured Eubacteriales bacterium | reverse complement strand
GGCCAACCTGTGCTGTATCGCCATCGATAGCCTGACGGCCTGTGATGATTACGTCATAGTCAACCTTCTTTAAAGCTGCAGCGATTGTTGAAGATGTAGCCCATGTGTCAGCGCCGCCGAATGCTCTGTCCGTTACAAGGATAGCTTCATCGCAGCCCATAGCAAGTGCTTCTCTTAAAGCGGCGTCAGCCTGGGGAGGTCCCATAGATATAACTGTTACTGTTCCGCCTACTTTTTCTTTTAACTGTAAAGCAGCCTCAATACCTGCTTTATCATCGGGATTTATTATACTGGGAACACCATCTCTGATGAGTGTATTTGTTTTGGGGTCAAGCTTAACTTCTGTGGTATCAGGTACCTGTTTTGCACAAACAACTATTTTCATTGTCTTACTCCTTCCGCATATTTATATTCTAGTTTCATAAGAATTCATATCGCAAATATTATGTAGAAAATTATTTACCTACTTTCAAATGGCCTGCGATAACCATCTTCTGAACTTCACTTGTGCCTTCGTAAATCTCAACGATTTTAGCGTCACGCATCATTCTTTCAACGTGGTACTCTCTCATGTAGCCGTAACCGCCGAATAACTGAACGCATCTTCTGGTTACGTCTGAACCAACTGTAGCGCCGTAGTATTTACCCATACAAGCATATAATCCGAAAGGAAGACCCGCGTCTTTTGTGCAGGCAGCTCTGTATATAATAAGCTGAGCTGAATCTACTCTGGTCTTCATGTCAGCGATTTCAAACTGTGTATTCTGGAATGAACCGATTGTTCTGCCAAACTGTTTTCTCTGGCTTACATATTTAAGAGTCTCTTCAAGAGCACCCTCTGCAATACCAAGGCCAACAGCGCCAACGCCGATACGTCCGATATCGAGTGTCTGCATTATCATCTTGAAGCCGTCGCCCTCTCTGCCAATAAGGTTTTCCTTGGGAACGATACAGTTATCAAAAATAAGGTCTGCAGTTGCCGAAGCACGGATACCCATTTTCTTCTCATGTTTACCAATTGAGAAACCGGGTGCGTCAGCAGGGATAACAAGGATTGACATTCCTTTGTTGCCTTTAGCTTTGACAGTCATAACAACTGTTGTATAATATTTAGCTTCGCCAGCATTTGTGATGAAGCATTTTCTACCATTAACTACATAGTGGTCGCCGTCAAGGTAAGCCTTTGTCTGCTGCATAGCAGCGTCGGAGCCAGCACCGGGCTCTGTAAGACCCATAGCGCCGATAGCTTTACCTGTAAGCAGTTCGGGAAGGAATCTCTGTTTCTGTTCTTCAGTACCAAAATTGTAGATAGGCCATGCGCAAAGTGAAGAATGTGCAGCCATTCCTGATGTTACGGATGCGCTGTATTTTGAAATTTCCTCAATAGCCATAACATATGCAAGGTAATCTCCGCCCTGTCCGCCGTATTCCTTCGGATACTGGATACCTAAGAGACCTGCAGGACCAAGCTTATCCCATACTTCTTTGGGGAATCTTTCTTCTTCGTCAATATCCTGCATTATGGGCTTAATTTCGTTCTCTACGAACTCTCTTACCATTTGTCTGAATAACAGGTGTTCTTTTGATAACGTAAAATCCATTAATACTTCCTCCTTTATTTTGTAAGAAAATTAAAATCATCAAACGAATTTGATGTTATAAAAAATTTAGCAGAACAAAACTTCCCCGACTGCGACAATTGTTCCGCTTATTTTTTAAATTGTGAAAGATTTCGGCATATGCGCATACGCATACATTATTGATAATCTTTCATATAAACATATATTATACCGCTGTTAATTATATGTCAATGTTTTTGTTATACAAAAATCAAAGTTTTAGCTGGAAACTGCCTCTATAAACAACTAATATTTTTGTATATCTTCTATATATTTACCAATCAAAAACATCTGTACATTCGTCAAAATAACCTCATAAATCATTTTGCAACAATTATATTCACAATTGTTATATGAGTTTTGCTCCATACAGCTTTTTGTATACAAGCCTTCCCCCTATTCTTTTGCTCTCCATTAAGCTAATTTCATTAACAATCATTCCGTCAAAATCCGGCCTGAATTTCTCTACAGCGACTTTTTTACTGCAAAAAAACGATATTTCCCTTGCAAGAGTTATGTGAGGTGTAAAAGCTGCCCTTTCACGCTTAAATCCCTGCTTCAAAAGATTCCTTTCCAGCGTTTCATGTAGTCTGACAAGCTCCCTGCTTTTATCTGCCCCAAGCCATAAAATGCACTTTTCCCCCCTGTCAAAATAACCAACCCTGTCGAAAACAAGCTTAAAGGCGCGGTTAGCGGCGGCAGTGGAAGCAATCGCCTCCGCGGCATACTCCAAGTCCTCGGAAGCTATTTCACCAAGAAAGTGAAGCGTAAGGTGAAGATTGTCGGCATCTGTAAATGTCCCTCCCCTTTTGGCATCACCTTTGATTTTATTTTGAAGCTCCGATATGTTGCGTTTAGTGCCGGTATCAAATTCTATAGCTATAAATGTTCTCATAACGTACTCCATTTCCTTTATTACAAAAAGACTGTATCCGTACGCCGAATACAGTCTATGTTCTTTATTTGTTCACTACTCTCAAAGCGGTCTCAACGACATTGTCAACGGTAAAGCCGAATTTATCAAATAGCTGTCCGGCAGGAGCGGACGCTCCATAACCATGCATTGATATAACCTCTCCGTCAAGTCCTGTGTATTTATACCAGCCAAAGTCACTGGCGGCTTCTACAGCCACTCTCTTTCTTACGGCGGATGGGATAACGCTTTCCTTATATTTATCTGACTGCTCCTCAAATACTTCCCATGAAGGCATACTGATTACTCTTGCGTCAACCCCCTTCTCCTGAAGGATGTCCCATGCCTTATAAATAAGCTCAACCTCGGAGCCTGTTGCCATAAGGAGAACGTCAGGAATTTTCTTTTTGCTGTCCTTAAGGACGTAAGCCCCCTTAAGCGCATCCTTTCCTGTACCGTCAAGCAGAGGAAGGTTCTGTCTGGAGAGGATTATGCCTGTGGGGCTCCCTATCCTTGTAAGTGCCATGTACCATGCGGCGGCTGTCTCCCTTGAATCACAAGGCCGGATTACAGTATAGTTAGGCATGCTTCTTAAAGCGGCAAGCTGTTCTACAGGCTGATGTGTAGGCCCGTCCTCGCCTACTCCGATACTGTCATGCGTGAATATGCTGACAACAGGGAGACCCATAATAGCCGACATTCTAAGGCCAGCCTTCATATAATCGCTGAATACGAAAAATCCTGCGATATAAGGACGGAGTCCCCCGTGAAGGTACATTCCGTTAGCAATAACTGTCATTGCAAATTCCCTTATGCCGAAATGCATATTTGAGCCTGCCCTGTTTTCAGGCGAGTAATATTCCCTGTCCTTCATAACGCTCTTGTTTGAAGGAGCAAGGTCTGCAGAGCCGCCCATAAGGTTGGGAATAACCTTTGAAAGCTTATTTAAAACCTTTTCGGAGGAAGCCCTCGTGGCTATAGTTCCCTCATAGTTCCAATAATCCTCATCCTTGAGAAGGTCAACAGGAAGCTTCTTGCTGTGCCAATCCTTCCACTGGGCTGCCATCTCAGGATATTCTTTGCCATAGGCTGCAAACAGCTTTTTCCAGTCCTTTTCAGCCTTCGCGCCTTCCTTTGTTATTTCTTCAATATGCTCCTTAACCTGCTTGGGAACATAGAAATCTTTTTTATATTTCCAGCCGAGGTTTTCCTTAGCCAAAGCAATTTCATCAGCACCAAGAGGCTCACCGTGTGCTGAGGCCTTTCCCTGCTTATTGGGTGCGCCGAAGCCTATTTGTGTAACAACCTTTATAATTGCAGGCCTTTCGGTGTCCTTCTTAGCTTCCTTTATTGCTGCGTCAATGGCTTCTATATCGTTGCCGTCCTCGACAGTAATTGTCTGCCAGCCATAGGAATCGTAGCGTTTGAGAATATCCTCGGTAAATGAGGTTTTAGTGTCGCCCTCTATAGTAATGTTATTGCAGTCATATAAAAGTATAAGCTTTCCAAGCTTTAACGTGCCCGCAAGGGAAGCTGCCTCGCTGGCAACGCCCTCCATAAGGCATCCGTCTCCGCACAGGGCGTATGTGTAATGGTTTACAATATCATATCCTGGTTTATTAAACTCCGCCGCAAGATGTGTTTCCGCAATCGCCATACCTACAGCGGCGGCAATTCCCTGTCCGAGAGGGCCTGAGGCAGTCTCAATCCCGCGTGCCAAATCATACTCCGGGTGACCCGGTGTATTGCTGTCAAGCTGACGGAAATTTTTCAGGTCGTCCACTGTTATATTATAGCCGAACACATGAAGAAGCGAATACCAAAGGGCTGAGCCATGTCCCGCAGAGAGAACAAAACGGTCCCTGTCCGCCCATTCGGGGTCGGCTGGATTCATCTTCATATTTTTTGCCCATAAAGCGTAAGCAGCCGGAGCGGCGCCCATGGGAAGTCCGGGATGTCCGCTGTTGGCCTTCTGAATAGCCTCAACGGATAAAAACCTCAAAGTGTTCACACATAACTGGTCAATATTCATTTCTAACCCTCCTGAATTATTTCTTAGGTACGCCTTCCCAGTCCTTAAGGAATCTTTCAATTCCGATATCAGTAAGCGGATGTTTTGACATCTGTGTGATTACGTTAAACGGCACTGTTGCAATATCACAGCCGATACGCGCCGCATGAGTAACGTGAAGTGGGTTTCTTATACTTGCGGCTATTATTTCAGTCTCGATACCCTGTACGTTGAATATATCCACGATTTCTTCGATAAGCTCCATTCCGTCGCTTCCAACATCATCTATTCTTCCGATAAAGGGGCTGACATATGTTGCGCCTGCCCTTGCTGCAAGAAGTGCCTGGGCTGCCGAGAAAATAAGAGTAACGTTTGTTTTTACCCCCTCTGCGCTTAAAATTTTAACAGCTTTAAGCCCCTCAAGCGTCATCGGGATTTTGATTACGATGTTTTCATGGATTTTTACAAGCTCTCTGGCCTCTTTAACCATACCCTCATGCTCAAGGCTTATTACCTCCGCGCGGATAGGCCCGTCAACAATTGTCGTTATTTCCTTTACTACCTCGACAAAGTCCCTGCCCTCTTTAGCTATAAGCGAAGGGTTTGTAGTAACTCCGCAGATAACTCCAAGCTCATTGGCCTCCCTTATCTGGTCAACATTGGCGGTATCGATAAATAATTTCATGTTGTGTCCTCCTGTTTTTTCATAACTCATTGGTTATTATCTGATATTCATACATAGTTATTTTAAATCACATGGTCATATAAATCAATGAAAAGTTGACAAAAATAATAACCATGCTATTACAGCATGGCTACCGTGCAAATTATATTCTCAGTCCTTTAGCTCCGCGCAGTCCATTGGTTCGTCCCTAAGCATTTTAAGCCCGTGCTTAAGCGGCTCGCATATGGCTACATAATTTTCCCTGGCCGCCTTCGGGCTGCCCGGAAGATTTATAATAAGCGACCTTTTTCTTATTCCCGCCGCTGCCCTTGACAGTATAGAACGGCTTGTAAATTTCATTGAAACCATCCTCATTGCCTCAGGTATTCCGGGGACTATTTTCTCACAGACAGCTATTGTGGCCTCCGGAGTTACGTCCCTTGGCGCAAAGCCCGTTCCGCCCGTTGTAACAATAAGGGCGATGTCCCTGGCTGAGGCCTTCATAAGCGCCTCTGATATTTTTTCCTTCTCATCTGGTACTGTCTCGCATAAAACAACCTCATATCCGTCATTTACAAGCATTTCTTTGACAATGGGGCCGCCGGTGTCTTCCCGTTCTTTCCTGTAGCTTCTGTCGCTGACAGTGATTACCGCCGCAGTATACATAAAAACTCCTCCTTTATTCCAGCAGAAGAATATCCTTGGGGTCAATATACACACTTAAATACTTCCCTGCGATAACCTCCGCCGCTGTTTTTTTGTCCGCCTCAATTCTTACAGGCTCCGACCATGCCTCCGAATTTATGGGCCTTAGCATTATTATAGTCGAAAATACGTCTTCTATGACTCTTTCTATCACACCGTCAATTTTATTTTCTCCCGCCTCAAACGAAAAGCAGTGCGCCCTTATTCCGATATATTTTTTGCCTTCATCAACAGGCCGTGCTGTTTTAAGGCTTATATTAAGCCCAGGAACAAAAACCCGGCTGCGCTCCGCTTCCAATTCACAGGCGTATATATTTTTGCAGCCCGAAATACCGGCGGCGCCGACCGTTTTAGGGTTGTCTATAAATTCCTCCGTATTCAGAATATCCTCTGTCCGCCCATCATTGATAATGCATATGCTTCTGCAGTTCCTGTAGGCCTCGTTTTTATTATGGGTAACCATGATGGACATTCCGCCGAAATTTTTTATTATATCGGAAACCGTCAATTCAAGCTTCCAGCGCATATGGCTGTCTATTGCCGAAAAAGGCTCGTCAAGCAGTATCGCCTCCGGACAACTGGCAATAATTCTTGCAAGGGCAGTCCTCTGCTGCTGGCCGCCCGATATTTCATGCGGATACTTATTTTGCAGCCCGTCAAGATAAAAGTCTGCTATCAGTCTGTCCGTGCTGCTTTCACCGCCCTTAGCGGCAACGGCTATGTTTTCCCTTACGGTCATATTGGGAAACAGGGCGTAGTTTTGAAAAAGGTATCCCACATTTCTTTTCTGCGGAGGAAGATTAATCTTTTTCTTAGAGTCATAAAGTGTACGGCCATCTAATATTATAACACCCTCATCAGGCTTTTCTATCCCAGCAATACACTTTAGAGTCATGCTTTTTCCGCTTCCAGATGCGCCTAAAAGCGCCAGTGACGAGTCTATCTCAAAATCGGCCTTAAGGGTAAACTGATGAAGTTTTTTTCTTATATTAACAATAAGCGGCATATTTACGCCTCCTCAGCCTTAGCCCTTTTCTCAAAAAGATTAAGAGCCACTAGTACAACAAACGATATCGCCAGATTTATAAATACCCATTTATAGGCCAAGGTATCGTTGCCTTCCCTCCACAGCTGGTAAACCGTAGTGGAGATTGTGGCCGTCCTTCCCGGAGTATAGCCGGAAACCATACTTGTAGCTCCGTACTCGCCAAGCCCCCTGGCAAATGTCAGTACAATTCCTGCCAGAAGGCCGTCCCTGCAGCCCGGCATCAGTATTTTCCAAAAAATAAAGGTGTTTGAAAGCCCCAGGGTTTTACCTGCGTATATCAGGCTGCGGTCAAAGGCCTCGAAGGAGCTTCTCGCAGTCCTGTACATTAGCGGGAAGGTAACGATTATAACCGCCAAAATAGATGCGTACCATGTCATCGTTATTTTGCCTCCCGTAAGCTCGAATATAAGCCTGCCTGCGGTACCGTTCATCCCTATGGTTTTAAGCAGAAAAAAGCCTATTACCGTAGGAGGCATAACAAGGGGCAGTGTGAGAATACAATCCAGCATCCCCTTTATTGCCCTTGGCAGCCTGGCGGCGTAATAGGCAAAAAATATGCCTAAAAAGAACGTGACCGCTGTTGCTATGAGAGCTATTCTTATAGAATTGTAAAGAGGGAACCAGTCCATATTAACACCTCTTATTTTGCTGAAACAAATCCTGCGGCTTCAAATACAGCCTTGCAGC
>CAUHBX010000035.1 GCA_959604475.1 uncultured Eubacteriales bacterium | reverse complement strand
ACTACCCACTTGGTTTTGGGAACCCTTATCTCATGGTGAACCGGGCTCATATAAAGCTTATCGTAAAGGGCAAGCTTATCAGCCGGAACATCGCTCATTTCAGCAATATTATCTTCGCCTCTGACTCCGATATATGCATCCATCTGGTTCATTTTAGATGCTTCACATTCAGCCATAAGCTTAAGCTGTTCTTCTGTAATATTCATAAGCAGCTCACGGTCAAGAGAATTTGTTGTAAAATCGACGAATGGCAGTCCTCCGACAGCATAAATTTCTTTAATCAGATGTTTTACAAGAGGAAGAGGGTGTACGCCATTACAGCTGATAAGTACCTTTTCTCCCTTTTGAACTTTACATGAGTAGTTAACAAGATTGTATGCAAGTTTTTTTATTCTTTCATCCATATATAAAAACCTCCTGTTTGTATTGTTTTCAAATTACAGAAACAATATTACAACTTTTAAAGGGATTTTTAAATAATAAATTGAGAAACTTTTGAAAAAATGATAAACTAATATAAAAATCAATTGGAAGTGATAATTATGAGAATAGCGGTTCCTTCCCATAATGGGGATATATATAAAAGCTGTTCCAACAGCAGGCAGTTTACAATTTTTGAGGTTGAAGATGAACGTGTGGTAAGTATTGAAAGAAGATACTCATTTATAAAAAAGCCGGAGGCTGTGGCGGATCTGCTTGATGAGTATAATGTAAGTGTCCTTATATGCAATGATATAGGAAGCCGCACCAGAAAGGCTATAAGGGAGCACCATATAGAGCTTATACCGGGAGTGGTTGGAGAGGTTAATGACGCTATAATACGGTATTTAAGCGGAGAAAAAATTGGTGTGCCTGAATACATGTATACTTGCTTTAACGACGAAGACTAAGTACAATGCTTCAATGATATAGTTAAGACGGAATAAGATTAGGAGAGATTTTATGCTTTTGGATTCATTTCAATATTATATGGAAAGCCGTGGATTTAAGGTTGTTGGGAATAATGCCTATGGTTCCGAACGGAATTTCCCTGTGCAGGCAGTTCTTTTATCCGGAAAAAAGAATGCAGGAACGCTTAATATATATTTTTCTACTTCAGGAAATACATTTAAAGCCATAAAAAAAGAATTGAAATATGCGTTAAATGGAATAGGCAGCGTATCAGGAATTAACGAACGTGTTACAGTTATCTTAAAGGTTAATGAGGATTCTCTTCAGATGAATTATATGTCCGCCGTTAATGCGGTTATTGAGGCTTTCAGTACAAACTGCGTTATACCTCCTCAAGCCTGCCCCGTATGCTCTCAGGATAACTGCGATGTAATGGCTGCTTATGGAAACAGCTATCGTCCTATACATAGAAGATGCCTGCAGGGCTCTTTAGATAATATAAAGGTAAAAGCAGAAGATAATGTGCAGAACGGAAGCTATCTTTTAGGAATATTGGGAGGGATTTTAGGCTGTGTGGCAGGCTGTATACCAAGCATTATTACTATATGGTTTGCAGAGTCAATTTACAGCATTCTTTATGCTCTTATACCTCTTGGAGCATATTATGGCTATAAGCTATTTAGAGGAAAGCTTACTAAGGCCTCTATAATAATTACCATAGTACTGTCTATATTCGGGGTTTATCTGATAGAATTTGTCCTTTTGAATCTTGTGGTTATGGCTGAATATGGCGTCCCTTTGTCTATATGCCTTCCTGAGACAATAACCTGGCTCGCATATCCTGAAATCTGGGCCGATTTAAGTATAAGTGCGGGTTCGTCATTTATATTTGTGTTACTTGGAATTTGGATTGCCTGGGGACACATATCAAGGACTGCAAAAACAGAAGTCAAAAGCATTGAAAACATTATGGACACAGTTAATGTAAATCCTGCATACAATTATTCCAAAGCTTCTGATAATAACGCAAGTGCGTCATAATAAAAGGAGGATAGCTTCAGCTATCCTCCTTTGGATTTTCCACTGTTGAATATATGTAAACTCCTAAAATTATTACCGCGGCTCCAAATATCTGAACTGCATTTGGAATTTCCCTGAAAAAGAAAACTCCCATTATAGTGGCGAATATCGGCTCACAAAGCTTGACTGCTGAAACATATCCAGGGGTAAGGTACTTTAATGACCAGCTCACAATACTGTGACCGAGAAGGTTACAAAAGACAGCCAGACCTAATCCAATCATAAGCTCCCTTATTCCGTAGCCTGTTACAGGTGTTCCTGTAATTAAATCGAAAATTAAAAGAGTAGCTAAGCAGGTCGGGTATGAAATAAGAGTGAATGAGGAGGTTGATATATCCCTGCTCCTCATATACCTGCCTATCAGCGTATAGCCGGCTATAAGCACCGCCGCCGCAAGGGCAAGCATATTGCCGAACAATGATGATGAACCTCCGCTGCCGCCGGATAAGGCCGTTATAACTCCACCGCATACAGTTATGACAATTGCAGCCACGCCCTTTTTGGGAATACTTCCATGCATGAAAATACAGAATCCTATAGCCGCAAAAATAACGTCGGTATCAACAAGTACTGTAGAGGATGCTATAGATGTATGCTTAAGGGATTCAAACCATAATGTGAAGTGCATTGCAAAAAGAATACCAGCAAGTATTCCCATTAATAATTCCTTTTTATTAAGTTGTTTAAGCTCGGGAAGAGACTTTTTTAACGATATTGGGGCCAGTATGATTACAGTCCAAAGAAGCCTGTAGGTGGCAGTTATAAGTGAAGGAGCGTTGGAGAAGCGGACAAAAATTGCGGAAACCGAAACTCCTATTACCCCAAGAAAGAGCAAAATTTTTGGATTTATTTTATTCATCATTTTTCCTCGATTTTATAGACATAAAAGAATTATATCAGTGAATGGAGATTGATGTCAATATATCTTGCTATTGACAATGACCTATTCAGACAATAAACTCTATAAAGGAGGGTATAATATGAATAAGAACAAAAAGCTTCTTTTATTATCAAGTATAATATGTTTATTGCCGACACTAGCCGGAATAATTTTATATAGTAAGCTGCCGGACCAAATACCGGTTCAATGGGGAACTGGCGGCGATGTATCGAGCTTTGCACCAAGATGGTTTCCTGTTGCCGGAATGCCAGGTTTTCTTATGCTGCTTAATATCTATATGCACAAAAAAACTGACAGAGACAACAATGAAAGAAATTACCCCGAGTCTATGGTACTGTTTTTAAAGTGGACTATACCGGCTCTTTCGGTGGTTTGTTCGGGACTTTCATTTGCAGCAGCCTTGGGATTTCCGATGTCAACAGCAGGAATAGTCGGCTTTATCAGTGTTATATTTATAATATTAGGCTGGTATATTTATGGAACAAGTATTAATTCAATTGGGGGAATATTACTGCCATGGTCATCTGCTGACAATGAAATCAGAATAAAGGCACAGCAACTTTGCATGAGAACTCTAATTATAGGAGGCGCGGCTTCAGCGTTATTTTCACTAATGTGTCACAGCACTTTAGCATTAGTGTCTTTATTAGCCGCATTGATAGTATCGTTTGCCGGAGCCAGAAGAATTTGCAGTTAAATAAAATGACTCTGTTTAGTTTACAGAGTCATTTTTTGTATACAGCTTTATTTTTTTGGAAATAATCCTCTCTGAGGTGATATTTATGGGCAGAGTAGGACGGATAATTTCGGCTCTGGGTATATCAGCCGCTGTATTGTCAGCGGGAATAACTGCGGCTTATCTGTATTTTGATACAGGCATAACAGACGAAGAGGCATCTGTTGACAGTAATGTCCAAAACCAAAGACAGCAAGAGGAATACAAGGATTTAAATACGGCCGCACAGGAAGCATCCATAAGCGGAGGACTTTTGGATTCAGCTGTTTTTACCTATGAATTATATAATGAGACTGCTGACACGACTGATACTATTCAGGGTGAATGTCCATATGAGCTTATCGGCAAGAACATGGTTGACGTAAAGGATTACTATCCAGACTGGCAGGTTATGTCGTTTTCATCGGATGAGGTGCTTCTGAGAAAAAATATAGGCTCGGAAAACGAAGACAGATATGTGGTCGGCGTATATAACGACTGTGTGGCTGTATTTTATGAAAACAGCGAGGAAGGAATTTATATGATGACTGAAATCCCTGTTAACAGCCTGGAGCCGGACAAACAGAATATGCTGAACGAGGGAATATATGTTGAGGGCAAGGAAAGGCTTAACCGTATTCTTGAAGACTACAGCAGCTAATGTAAGACAAGACTGTTATTTGCTTTTCAAAATATTATGGACATTAAAATGAAATGATGATATAATTACGTTGTGAAATTCCCCAATACAATTCACACCGAAGCTGGTGTACAGCTTCAAAAAGGAAGCAGTCTGCCGCCAACGATTGCTTCTTTATTTTTTTGTTGTAAAACACAATTTAAGGAATAATATTTGTTGAATAATTATCAAAATAAAAAATGATGTCATACAATATATACAGAAGTTTTTTTCAGTCAGTATTCTATTGACCCGTGAATATAAAAATAATATACTTTATAATGTGGTAATTCGGGATGGAGAGTATATATGAGAATTGGTGAAGAAATAATTCTAAATACAAAGATAATGAACGGCATGATAAATGAAGATGCTGTTTTTAGTGATGAAACGGAAAATTATCTGTATCCATTTGAGCCTGATGAAAATGATGAGGTTAAAATAAGGCTCAGGGTAGGAAGCGGCGAGGCCGATGAGGTATATTTTTTCTCAGACGGGGAAGGAATTCCTATGTCAATTGAAAAGACAAAGGATATGTTTGACTATTACTTTTTGATTATGCCGCCCGAAGAAAGTAATAAAAGCTATGCGTTTAAAATAGTCAGCGGTACGGAAGAGTACTTTTTTAATAAGTATGGCTTATCCAGAAACCTTGATGAAAAAGGGAATTTCATAATAAACAGACATTATAAAACGCCAGACTGGGCAAAGGGCGCTGTTGGTTATCAAATATTCACAGACAGATTTTATAATGGAGATACCACAAATGATGTTGTTAATGAGGAATACGGGTATCTTGGCAGAAAGGCCAAAGCGGTTAAGGAGTGGAGTACACTTCCGGAAAACAGTGACGTATCAAACTTTTATGGCGGGGATATTCAGGGAGTAATTGATAAACTTGACTACCTTAAAGAACTTGGTATAGAAATGATTTATTTTAACCCTCTTTTTGTCTCGCCAAGCAACCATAAATACGACATTCAGGATTACGAGCATATAGACCCTCATTATGGAAAGATAATTGCCGATACAAACGAACCTGATAAATTATATATGGTACGTACTGCGTCTGAGGAAAATTTAGAGGCCAGTGATTATCTGTTTGCCGAACTTGTCGAGCAGGCTCATAAAAGAGGTATAAAGGTAATAATTGACGGGGTTTTTAATCATTGCGGCTCATTTAACAAATGGATGGATAAGGTTAAAATTTATGAGAAAGCCGGGGGATATGAAAAAGGTGCATACGGGTGGGAAGAAAGCCCATATCATGACTTTTTTAAATGGCTTGGCGGGCAATGGCCGGATAACGAGGAGTATGACTCATGGTGGGGTCATAAAAATCATCCAAAGCTCAATTATGAACAATCGGAAAAGCTTTTTGAATATATTATGTATATTGCTGTTAAATGGATTACACCTCCATTTAATGCAGATGGCTGGAGAATAGACGTTGCAGCTGATTTAGGCTTTTCTATAGATTATAATCATGAATTTTGGAAGGAATTCAGAAAAAGGGTAAAAAAAGCGAATCCCGAAGCCATTATAATAGCTGAGCACTATGGAGATGCCTTCGACTGGCTGGAAGGTGACGAATGGGATACAGTTATGAACTATGATGCTTTTATGGAGCCCGTTTCATGGTTCTTTACAGGAATGGAAAAGCACAGTGATAGTTTTGACGGAGGAAAATTCAGAAACGGCAAGGAATTTGAATACTCAATGAATGCTAATACTATAAGACTTGGCACACATGCTCTTTTAATAAGTATGAACGAGCTTTCTAACCATGACCATTCCAGATTTCTTACAAGGACAAATATGAAGGTAGGCAGGCTTTCTGCGCTTGGGGGAGAAGCGGCAGGCGAAGGCGTAAACATAGGAATAATGAAAGAGGCTGTTGCATTTCAGTTTATCTGGCCCGGACTTCCTACTTTATATTATGGAGACGAGGCTGGCCTTGCTGGATGGACTGACCCTGACAACAGGAGAACATTTCCATGGGGAAATGAAAATTCAGAGCTTTTGAATTTCCACAAGGAAGTAATTAAAATCAGAAAAAATTTTCCTGTGTTGAGAAAAGGGTCATGCCGGTTTATATATTCCGACTATGGAATAGCGGCGGTAACCAGATTTAACGATAGTATGCAGATAACTGCCGTCTTTAACAACTGCGACGAGGATAAAACTATTTCCCTGCCGATATGGCTGTCCGGTGCGGATACTCAAGGAAGTGCCGTTTCAATTCTTGAGAGCGGAAGAGACAGCTTTAACACTGAAGCTAATATGTACAAAATTCAAGATGGGAATATAGAAATAACAATAAAGTCATATGGATGTATTATACTAAAAAGCGAATGAGTGGATTATGGATTTGAATATTATATACAGCGATACTAATATAGCAGTAATTGAAAAACCGGCTGGAGTCCCGACTCAGCCTGATAAAACAGGAGATGCCGACCTGCTTGCTGCGGTAAGCAAAAGGTTTGAATATGCCGGACTTGTTCACAGGCTTGACAGGCCGGTCGGCGGTCTTATGGTATTTGCCCTGGATAAAAAGTCAGAGGCAATACTTTCTAAGGAAATATCAGGAGAGGGATTTATTAAGACATATTTTGCTGTATGCTGCGGTATACCAAAGGCTGACAATGGAATTTTAGCTGACTGGCTTGTAAAAAATCAAAGACTTAATATGTCAGCCGTTGTTACAAAAGGGACAAATAATGCTAAAGAGGCTATATTGGAATATAAAACTGTCAACACAGTTTCCGATGAAAAGTTTGGAAAGCTCACGCTGTTGGAAATAGTACTCAAAACAGGAAGGCACCATCAGATAAGAGTACAGACTGCAAATGCCGGAATACCTCTATGGGGAGACACAAAATACAATAATGAGTTTAAAAGAGGATTTTATAATATAAGTCCAGCTTTATATTCAGCAAGGCTGGAATTCTATCATCCGGTAACAAAGGAAAGAGTTTTTTTCGAAAAGAAGCCGGATTTTTATCCTTTTACAGCGTTCATCTAGAGTTCATACAATGTTTACATAATGTTCTCAAAAAAATTTAAAAAAGTACTTGCAATTAGAAAATTACGTGCTATAATGAATAGCAAATAAAAGAAAAAGTAGAAAACCTGTATAGGTTTTTTATTTTGAGCATCAATTAGCACTCGCCATCTTAAGTGGCTAATAACAAAATAAATCGGAATATTTAATCTTACCGGTGATAATAATTTATTTAAGGGATTGTTTAGACCGAGGTCTTTTAAAAAGGCTGTTAAGGAGGTAATTAATATGCTTTGCGAGAGATGTCATAAAAATGAAGCTACCGTACATACGGTACAGGTTGTAAACGGCGAAAAATCAGAGCATTACTATTGTGAAAGCTGTGCAAAAGAAACTGGATTTGAAAATCCTATTTCATTCCAGGATATA
>CAUHBX010000034.1 GCA_959604475.1 uncultured Eubacteriales bacterium | reverse complement strand
AATAGTTTTTTCATTAAATATTCATTGACAATTTTACAGGGAAACTTTATTATATAAGTGTACCCACAAGTGGTACTACCACATACAATGTTTTATGTTTCCCCAATTTATGCATATTACATTTATGAATAATTCCTTCAGCCGCCGTATTTATACGGCGGTTTTTTGCATTCAATTATTGTATTGACAAAAAAACAAAATTGTATTATAATTAATACAGAAATAAAGAAATCGAATGCAAACACCTGTCATAGTGTATTTTTCTGATGATTAGTTCTCCAAAACAGAAAGATATTGGCAGAAAATCCCCTCTGAAAAAGGAGCATGCATCTTGCATGCTCCTTTTAATTTCTTTATTATAAAAACCGGATATCAATGATATCCGGTAATAATTTTTTAAATGGGAAACGTACTATTTAGACTTCAGGCTTTATTTTAAAGACAAGTATTCAAGTATATTGCCTATTCATCAATATTTGCTTCTTCAGTGCTGCGCTTGTTTTTGTTGTCTGAGCGATTTCTTGAATCATTGTTTGAAGCATCAAACAGATAGGATACATCAAATGTGGTTGACTTGGTAAAGAATCTTCTCTTATCCTTCATGATTAAGACCACCTTTCTAAACGGATTGATTTATATGAGTTATTTTAGTTCATTAAGCTGATTTATAACGTCTGTCCTTAGGAAGCTCGGAGAGGTCTGTATTTCGTCTGATTATATTGAGAACTGAAGGCTGCACTACACTTTTTCTGTCGTATACATCTAATTCATTAGTTTTCATATGCCATACCTCCTTTTCTCATTTTATATTATTTCTTTTTTTCTTAGTTACTATCCTCCCGGGAAAGGATGTCAGAATACTAAGAATAAATATTGCTATAACTAGTTCCTGTAAAAATGAGACTATCTTTTTCATTTAATGCGCCTCTTATGGTACTACCAATTCTTTATCTATTTAAATGGTACTACCAATACCTTAGTTTGTCAATAGTTTTTGGAAAATAAATTAATTTTTTATAAATTTCTTATATTTTTAATATTGGCATAATGCAAAATAAAAAACCGGATATAATTATCCGGTTTTAAAAATTATTGGTTTTCCGTTGGGGATTACGGAGGAGTTATTCATATATACCATAATTTTATATAAAAAGGAATGTGAATTTAAATACCATTATTGCTGCTATACAGATTAGAAGGCTTACATATATATAGGCGGCAAGGCGGTCTGTTAATTCATATTGCCTTATGTTTTTAGTTTTCATATGTATCCTTCCTTTCTGACTTAAGCTTATTTTTCAATCAAGTCTTTTACATCAAACATCGCTTCGTTGGAAAAGTCCCTTTGTTTATGTTTGTTTCTTCCGTTGTTTTCACCGTTTCCGTTAAATAAATAGTTTACGTCAAATGTTGTTGATTTAGTAAATCGTTTCATAATATAACCACCTTTCAAATGATTTATATAAAAATTTTATTATAGTTTATTGGTTCTACCAATTTCTTTTGTTGAGTTAATGGTACTACCAATAAGATGATTTGTCAATAGGTTTTCGAAAAAAAGTTAAAATATTTTTAAATTAAGCCGTATTGATTTATATAGTAACAGTAGTACGCAAAAAATGGCTTTAAAAAATATTTACTTGTGTATACACTTGGATTTAAAACTAAAAAGGAGTATAATATAACAGATTTTTTGTTATTGTATTTATTGATATTTGAAAGTGAGTATGGTTATGGGAACTGCATTAAAAAGCACTATCGGAGAAAAAAATCTTTTATTTTCAAACACTGACCTTAGAAAGCTTATATTTCCGCTTATAATAGAACAGTTGCTGTCTATTATGGTAGGTATGGCGGATTCCATTATGGTTGCTTCGGTGGGAGAGGCGGCGGTTTCTGCTGTATCTCTTGTTGATTCAATAAATATACTGCTGTTTTATATTTTTTCTTCAGTAGCTACTGGAGGGGCGATTGTAGCTGGACAGTATCTGGGAAGTAAAAGGCCGGATGATGCCTGCAAGACCTGTGACCAGCTTTTAAATTTAACTGTAGTTTTGTCTCTTGCTGTTATGGCAGTTATGTATCTTGGAAGGGGCTTTATATTAAACGGACTCTTTGGAAGGATAGAGCCGGACGTTAAAGGATATGCTAACACTTATCTTCTTATAGTATTTGCCGCCATTCCCTTTTTGGCTATTTATAACTGCGGCGCTGCGATGTTCAGGGCTATGGGTAATACCAGAATATCCATGAATACGTCAATACTTATGAATGCTATAAATGTAATTGGAAACGCAGTACTTATCTATGGACTTCACTGCGGGGTAGAAGGTGTAGCAATACCTACACTTGTAAGTAGAATGATAGCTGCATTTGTAATTATCAAGCTGTTGAAAAAACAAACCTTGAATATACATCTTAGCCGTAAATACAGTCCTAAATTAGATAAGGATATGATTAAGAGAATACTTAAAATAGGTATACCTAATGGAGTTGAAAACAGCCTTTTCCAGCTTGGCAAAATAATGTTAATGAGTTTTATCTCAGGACTTGGCACAGCGGCGGTTGCGGCCAATGCCGTTGGCAACGTAATTAGTACATTTCAGGTGATGCCGGGCTTATCTATGGGCTTTGCGGTTGTAACGGTTATAAGCCGGTGTGTTGGCGCGGGAAGTTATGACCAGGCAAGATATTTTACAAAGAAGCTGGTAGGACTTACATATATAATGCATATAGTGCTTAATATAGCTATTTTCCTCATTCTGCCGTTAATTATAAAGACATATGGACTTTCTGCCGAGACAGGTATACTTGCGGAAGAGATACTTACTATGCATGGATTTTTCGCTCTGCTAATATGGCCTATTGCCTTTACACTTCCTAATACCTTGAGAGCGTCCAATGACGCGAAGTTTACCATGATTGTAAGTGTAGCATCAATGTGGATTTTCCGTATCGGCTTTGGTATACTAATGGGAAGCGTTTTCAATATGGGTGTAATGGGAGTATGGGTAGCGATGATTATAGACTGGTTTGTGAGGTCTATATTCTTTGTAACAAGATATAGAAAAGGCAAATGGACACAGGTAAAAATAATTTGACGGAGATAATTTTATGGATAGAGCAAGCGGCATCATAATGCCGATATTTTCACTGCCGGGAAATTACGGCATAGGTACATTTGGCAGGGAAGCGCGTGATTTTGTTGATTTTTTAAATAAGGCAAAACAGAAATATTGGCAGGTTCTGCCCCTTGGCCCTACAAGCTGCGGAAATTCGCCCTATTCCAGCAGCTCTACCTTTGCAGGAAATCCTTATTTTATAGATTTAAATATGCTTCTGGATGACGGGCTTATTAATGCGAATGATTTAAAGGAGTTTGACTGGGGCAGCGGAAACGTAGATTATTCAAAAATTCAAAAGCACAGGCCGATAGTACTGAAAAAAGCCTTCAAAAACGGATATAAATCAATTAAGGAAGAAGTGTCGGACTTCGCTGAGGATAACTCAGGATGGATATACGACTATGCTCTTTATACTGCTTTAAAGGAGCAATTTAATATGGTTCCTTGGTACGCATGGGATGAAGATATTAAAATGAGGGAAAAAACTGCTGTAGACAGATATAGGGAGAAGCTGAAAAATGAAATAGACTTTCATATATATGTTCAATATTTGTTTTTCAGCCAGTGGCACAGCCTAAAAAAATATGCTTATGAAAATAATGTAAAGTTTATAGGAGACCTTCCAATCTATGTAGCAATGGATTCAGCCGACGTATGGTCTTCTCCTGAAAACTTTTTATTAGACGACAAAAAAATGCCTATTGAAGTAGCCGGGGTTCCGCCGGACTATTTTTCGGTAAACGGTCAGCTTTGGGGAAACCCCCTCTACGATTGGGAAGCTATGAAAAACGACGGCTACGGCTGGTGGATAAGAAGAATTGACGGAGCCAGAAAATTGTTTGATGTAATAAGGATAGACCACTTCAGGGGATTAGAAAGCTACTGGGCTGTTCCCTCAAAAGATAAAACAGCGGTCAATGGACAATGGAGAAAAGGGCCTGGCCTTGATTTTTTAACAAGGATAAAGGGCTGGTTTGGCGGAATAGAGATAATAGCCGAGGACCTTGGTATACTTACTGATGAAGTAAGACAGCTTTTAAAGGACTCCGGCTTTCCGGGAATGAAGGTGCTTGAGTTCGCATTTGATGAGAGCGGGGACAGTGCTTATCTTCCTCATAAATACAACAAAAATTGTGTCTGCTATGGCGGCACCCATGACAACGCTACCCTTACAGAATGGAAGAACAACGGAAATAAAAAGGAGATAGAGTTTGCAAGGGAATACTTTGGTATGAACGCAAGGGATGACTTTAATTTTGGCATTATCCGTGGCGGCATGGCTTCTGTGGCGGATTTATTCGTTACGCAAATGCAGGATTATCTTAATCTTGGGCAGGAGGCCAGAACAAATATACCAGGTATTGCTGAAGGAAACTGGAAATGGAGAATGCAAGACGGGGCGGCCACCGATAAGCTTGCTGAAAAAATTGCGGGAATGACAAAACTTTATGGACGAGCCTGAAAGGATGATATTATGAAACTTGCTGACAGACTTTATAAAACTGCGGAAAAATTATGGGACAGCTACCTTGAGCATCCATTTGTCAGAGGTATTGCAGAGGGAAGCCTCGATATGGACAAGTTCAGATTTTATATGATACAGGATTACCGATACCTTCTTGAGTATTCCAAGGTATTTGCGCTGGGTATAGTAAAAAGCCCCAGGGAAGATGTTATGCGCAGCTTTGCATTAATGGTAAAGGAAACTCTGGATGGAGAAATGGAAATACATAAAAAATATATGTCCAGACTCGGAATAACAGCCGAAGAGATAGCTGATGCAAAAACGGCCCTTCTTAACCAGTCGTATACTTCTTATATGCTTGACGTGGCGTTTAAGGGGGATGTCCTGGATATACTTGTGGCTGTTTTAAGCTGCGCATGGAGCTATCAGTTTATAGGCGAACATCACGCTGATGTCCCAGGGGCTTTGGAAAACATAACCTTTGGTGAATGGATTGAGGGATATTCCTGCGAGGATTATAGAGCTAATACTGCGGATATTATTGATATGGTAAATGAGCTAGGAGAAAATATATCAGAGGAGAAAGCCGTATACCTTGAAGAGGTATTTATGAACTGCAGCAGATATGAATATGGCTTCTGGGATATGGCATACAATAAGGAGATGTAGAGATGCTGGAGTTTCGCAATGTTTCGTTCCAGTATGAAGAAGACGAGTTTCCGATGGTTTCCGATTTAAACTTTTCAGTTAACGACGGTGAGTTTGTTTCCGTAATAGGGGCGAGCGGATGCGGCAAAAGCACGCTATTCAGGCTTATAAACGGATTGGAAAAGCCTCAGTCGGGCGAAATACTGGTAAACGGAGTTTCAATAGAAAAACAGAAGAATTACAGCTCGTTTATGCCACAGAAGGATTTGCTCCTGCCTTGGCGGACTATAGAGAAAAATGTCTGTCTGCCAATGGAAATAATGAATGTTCCAAAGACTGAGCAGGAAGAAAAATGCAGAGAAGCGCTTAAGCAGGTAGGACTTATCGACTATATTGATAAATTTCCGAAGGACCTGTCAGGCGGCATGAAGCAGAGGGTGGCATTTGCTCGCACGCTGCTTGCCGGAGCTGATATGCTTTTGCTTGACGAGCCGTTTTCCGCACTTGATTATCTTACAAGGGTTGACATGCAGGAATGGCTGCTTTCTCAATGGCAGAACTCAGGCAAGACCATAATATTTATTACCCATGACGTTGAAGAGGCTGTTTTCCTTTCAAAAAGAATATTTGTAATTCAGGACAGGCCTTTTTCGTCTATGGAAAGCATAAACGTCCCAATGGATTATCCGAGAAAAAGAGTTGACCTTAAAAGGCCCGAAGTAGCCGACTTGAAGGAAACTCTCATATCAAAGCTCAGAAAGAGGGATGAAAATGAAAAATAAATTCAATCTGCCCTCCCTTATACTGACCCTTGCGCTCATTATGATATGGGAGTTTGCTGCACTTGGAATAAATGCCGCCTATATTCTTCCAACACCAGTTCAGGTGCTGAGGAAGCTTTGGGAATTGAGAGTGCCGCTTTTTACTGTTCATCTTCCTGCTACAATGGGAGTGACGCTGCTGGGTCTTGTTATATCAGTTGTGCTTGGTATTGCGCTTGCTGTAATTATGGATTCGTTTCCTAAGGCCGAAAGGGCTCTTTATCCGATTATAATTGCGTCTCAGACAATACCGACTACAGCAATTGCGCCGTTGTTTATACTATGGTTCGGCTATTCCATATGGAGCAAGGTTCTTGTTACGATATTAATGACATTTTTTCCGATAACTATAACTGTATTTGATGGCTTTAAGTCGTCTAAAAGAGAAATGGAAGAAATGATAATAACTTATGGCGCTACAAAAAAAGATGTGTTTTTTATTCTAAAGCTTCCTACCGCTCTTCCAAATTTCTTTTCAGCAATAAAAATGTCGGTTCCGCTAAGCGTAATAGGCGCGGCTATAGCTGAATGGCTCGGGGCGCAGAGCGGACTTGGGTATTTCAGCAAAAGAATGATGACGCAGCTTGACGGGGCGGGAGTATTCGCTCCTATAGTATTGCTTTCAGCGGTCGCTATGCTTGCCGTTGCAATTATCAATATATTTGAAAAAAGAGTTATTACCTGGAGAAAGGAATTGTAATTATATTGATGTATAGGATGTATGTGGAATTATCTCCTAGTTTTTTGTATAAATTATATAAAATGT
Source organism: uncultured Eubacteriales bacterium (assembly GCA_959604475.1). Lineage (GTDB taxonomy): Bacteria > Bacillota > Clostridia > Lachnospirales > Anaerotignaceae > Metalachnospira. Next base: position 920 of record CAUHBX010000034.1, on the reverse strand, counting down.
TTTAGCCCGGTTGCTTTTTTATCTATTTGACACAGAATTTTACTGGTTTTATAATCAAAGTACAAAATTGTTAATTGGTAGTATTATCAATACGAGGGGGCCGGCAGTATGGATAAAATAGTAATAGCTTTCGGTAATGACAACAACCGAAACCGTATTGCTGAACTGCTTGAAATGAGCGGATTTAACCCTAAAAGGCTATGTAAAACCGGCAAAGATGCTATACGCGCAATACGTGCAATTGGCGGAGGTATTGTAATTTGCGGTTATAAGCTTGTGGATATGACTGCTGACGATTTAGCTTATGATATAGACGATATAGCGCTGACGCTGGTTATTGCCCAGCCGACGCTCTTGGAACTGTGTGAAAATGAAAGCCTGTGTAAGCTGCCGACTCCGGTTAAGAGAACTGATTTAATTTCTTCTGTAAATATGCTTATAAGCATGGAAGAGAATAAAATTGCGGTGTCAAAGCCTAAAAGGTCTGATGAAGAAAGGGAACTGATACAGCAGGCGAAGCAAATACTCATGGACAAATGCGCTATGACTGAACCTGAGGCCCACAGATTTATACAGAAAAAAAGTATGGATTCAGGTTTTAAGCTTATATCCACTGCAAGACTTATAATTAATTCGTATAATTGATTACATATTACAAAATTTAAGGCTCTGTCTGTTAAGACGAGCCTTTTTACATATCAAATATGTTTTTTTTCGCTGCCGTTCATCATTCCCTTTATATAACTAAGAGCGCCTGTTTTCTGCATGCTGTAGAGAATGAAAGCCGCTATTATGGATCCTCCTGCCGTGCTTATAAAAAATGGCATAACATATGTAAACAGAGCGGCCTCCTTACCCATTAAAAGGGTTGCAACTGGGTAGCAAAGCATTCCTCCGAGAATGCCAGTGCCAAACACCTC
>CAUHBX010000033.1 GCA_959604475.1 uncultured Eubacteriales bacterium | reverse complement strand
GACTTGAGGTTATAGGAAGACCCCTTATTTCTTCTCTTAATGGAGACAAATGGCTTCTTCCAGAGCGAAAAAAGGCTGTTATAAAAAATGGATATACTAAATTCAGTCAATCCAGAAGATTTATAAAAGCTATTGAGGCTGATGGTATGGTTACAGTACTTGACAGCCAATCAAACGGCTCGATTAGGACAACAGCACAATGTAATTGCTATATTGATGTGGCGCAGGGGACGGAATGTTTAAAACCGGGGGACAGTGTGGTGATTTTTAATGTGTAACATTATTGCAGTAAGCGGGGCTAAAAATTCAGGAAAAACAACGCTGATTGAAAATCTAATAGGATATTTTAATTCTATGGATATATCATGCGCAGTAATTAAGCATGACGGGCATAGTTTTTTTGCTGATACAGATGGAACAGACACCAGCAGATTTTTTCATGCAGGAGCTTTTGGGACAGCAATATTTGACGGAGAAAAGTATCAGCTTATAGAGCGCAAAAAAATTGCTGAAGCGGAGTTGCTTGAGCAATTTTCCAAGGCTGATATTATATTTTTGGAGGGCTTTAAATATTCTGATTATCCTAAGCTTTGGATATGCTCAAATGAAAGTATCGACGGTGCAGATAACATAATTGCATGGATAGGCGGTAACTGTGAACCGAATTTTAAAAGGGACGAAACGGAAAAAATTGGTGAATTTTTATTGGGGTACTTTAATCTTTCTGTAAAAGGGGGAAATGAGCATGGATGAACTGAAAAAAGAAATAAAAAAGGCTATCTGCCCATATGACTGTCCGACAACCTGCGGCTTTTTGGTTGAAACCGATGGAAAAAAGATACTAAAAATACTAGGTGACGAAACTCATCCGGCCTCAAGAGGCTTGATATGCAGAAAAATGCAGAGATATGAAAAGTCAGTAAACTCGGAGGAACGTCTGCTGACGCCTCTCATAAGGAACGGAGAGAAGGGCAGCGGATTTTTTAAAGCAATCAGTTGGGATGATGCAATTAAAATAATTGCTGATAAATGGAAGGAAATAATTAGAGAAAATGGACCTGAGGCAATAGCCTATTGTTCATATTCGGGTGTTATGAGCGATATTCACCGTCACTGTGGGGAGGCCTTTTTTAATTATATGGGTGCATGCGAGCTTGTAAAGACACTGTGCTCAACGGCTAAAAGCGTCGGTTATGCAAACGTATTGGGAAAAACAGGGTGCCTTGACCCGAGAGAACTTAAGCACAGCGACTATTATATAGTTTGGGGAAGCAATATGCTGGCGACCCGGTTACAGTCAATGCCGGACATAATTAACGCCAAAAAACAGGGCAAAAAAATAGTCTTAATTGAAGTTTATGGGGAACCCATGGGTAAATACTGTGATGAGACAATTCTTATAAGGCCGGGAACAGACGGAGCATTAGCACTTGCAATGATGCATGTACTCGTAAGAGAAGGTCTGGCAGATGAGACGTTTTTAAGAGATAATGCAGAAGGTTATGATGAGTTCAGAGAAACACTGCCCGAATATACTCCAAAATGGGCTGAAGAAATAACCGGGGTACCGGAAGCTGTAATAGAAAAATTGGCTATTGAATATGGGAAAGCAGAAGCTCCTGCGATAATTCTGGGAAGTGGTAATTCAAGATACGGTAATGGGGCGATGACTGTAAGGTTAATTACTGTACTTTCACTTTTTACGGGAGCATGGCTGAAAAAGGGCGGCGGATTGTGCGGTGGTTCACCAATAGATACTGCTTATATTGACGGCTCTTTAATAAAGCGACCAGACTTTAGGAAAAATAATGGTGAAAAAATCAATATTAATCAGCTTGGAGCCGCAATAAAGAACGATAAAATAAAAAGCCTCTACGTATATGCCGGAAACCCAGCCAATTCGGTAAGTGACCAGAAGGCTGTTATTGATGGATTAAAAAGGGAGGACCTTTTTACAGTTGTACATGAAAGGTTTATGACAGATACTGCTGAGTATGCCGATATAATACTTCCAGCAACATTTTCAGTCGAGCAGAACGACATATATGAGTGCTATGGTTATTGCACTCTTGGTACAGCCTATAAAGCTGTCGATGCACCTGCTGAATGTAAAAGTGATTGGGATACATTCTGTCTGCTGGCTGAAGCAATGGGATATGATGACGAGTACTTTAAACGAACTGATATCGAAATGATGAATTATGTCCTCGATAATCCTACCAAAGCGGTTCACGCATTGCAGGAAGAGAAAAAGAAAATACTAAGAGAAGGCGGGTGCATAAGTATGCCCTTCTCCGACCATGCGGTATGGAAAACTAGAAGCGGAAAAATAAAGATAGTAAATGAGATGCTTTCAGAGCCAATGCCAAGATATACAGAAGCCTATGGAGGCGAATACCCGCTTAGCCTTATTTCGGCGCCTAGTGAGCATACTCTTAATTCTATATTTACCCAAAGAGAAGACCTCATTGACAGCAGAGGAAATATGAGGCTTGTAATACACAACAGGGATGCTGCAGCAAGGAACATCAAAAACGGAGACAGAATTATTTGTTTTAATGACCTTGCAGAGGTAGAGTTTGAGGCGTGCCTCAGCGAAAATATAGCTATGGGTGCTGTTGCCGCCGTTGGCATTTTTAAGTCATCACAGACATACAATGGGCTTGGAGTTAACGCCCTTCAGCATGATAGGCTTACGGATCTGGGAGCGGCAACTACTATGAATGATAATAATGTAGATATAAGGCTTGCATAAGCACTGTGGCCTATAGGCCACAGTGCTTTTTACATAATTCAATGAAAGTTTTAGCTGATTTTGACAAATACTTATTTCTGCAGAAGACAATTGAAAAACTGCCTGAAAGATTCATGCTGTCTACAGTTATTTCTGAAAGGCGTCCTGATAGTATTTCTTCCTTTGCCATTATATATGGAAGCACAGCAATTCCAATATTATTGAATGCAGCGCGAAGAAGAGCTTCAGAACTTGCGCTTTCCCATATAGGCTTTATAGCGATATTGTTTGACAGAAAAATGCTTTCTGCCTTTTCACGTCCGGCACTGCCTGACTCACGCATAAGCAGGCCGCATGAGGCTATTTCCTTAAGCGACACATTCTTTTTGGTTACTAAAGGGTTAGTCGGAACCGCTACAAAACAAATACGGCTGTCCATAAGCGGTTCACTTATTATCTGAGGATATAAAACATTACCCTCTATCATAGCTATATCTACTTTATTATCAATTAGCTGATGCTGGATTTCTTCGTTATTCTCAATTGCCACAGTTGTTTTAATATCCGGGCAGACAGTGTTGAATTCCTTTATAATAGGAGGAAGAAGAAATGTTCCGGCTGTTATATTGCTGCCGATTCTTAATGAACCGATTGTGTCCCAATTTTTTATTTCCCTTTCCATTTCATCAAACATTGAAATGATATGAAGGGCATAGTCGTAAAACCTTGTTCCAGTATCTGTAGGATAAATCCGTCTGGAGAGTCTGTCAAAAAGTTTTATGCCATAGTAGTTTTCTAACTCCTTTATGGCAAGGCTTACTGATGGCTGAACCAAATGAAGCTCCTCAGAAGCTCTTGTTATGCTCATATTTTGATATACTGATACAAAAATTTTTAAATGCCGTAATGTCATTTTATTGCCTCCTCAGTATACATAATGAAAAGATTATGTTTTATATATAATAATACTATTTTATATATAAATCAAATGAATATATAATGTAGTAAAGAAGGGGGAGTTAAAATGGAGACTGACTTAACTAAGAAGCAGCTGCTGATAAAATTATTCATATCTACCTTGTATTTAAGCGCATTTACTTTTGGGGGCGGATATGTCATTATAACACTGATGAAAGACAAATTTGTTGACCAATATCATTGGATAGACGAGCAGGAAATGCTGGATTTAGTAGCGATTGCACAGTCAGCGCCGGGGCCTATAGCTGTAAACGGAGCAATAGTTGTAGGATATAAGCTTGCAGGACTGGCTGGATTGCTGACCGCGATTATAGGTACTATAATACCGCCGTTTGTTATTATTTCAGTGGTGTCAGTATTTTACGAAGCTTTTAAAACCAACCAGTATGTTAAAGTAATGATGGACGGCATGCAGGCGGGTGTCGGCGCGGTTATAGCCTCTGTTGTGTATGATATGGCTTCAGGATTGGTAAAGTCTAAAAGCATACTGTCTGTACTAATAATGATTGCTGCTTTTATTGCGGCGTATTTTATTAAAGTAAATGTCATTTATGTTATTCTTATCTGCGGAGCAATAGGAGCAGTCCGTACTGTATATGAGACAAGGAGGCAGCCATGATTTATCTTAAATTATTTTTAAGCTTCTTACAGATTGGTGCCTTCAGCTTTGGAGGAGGCTATGCCGCGCTTCCTTTGATACAGGAGCAGGTTGTAACATTAAATAACTGGCTTTCTCTAAGGGAATTTACTGACCTTATAACAATATCCCAAATGACTCCAGGTCCAATAGCTATTAATTCAGCTACCTTTGTAGGCATTAAGATAGCGGGAATCGGAGGCGCTCTTGCTGCTACGTTTGGCTGCATATTACCGTCATGTATTATCGTTTCTCTATTGGCGTGGGTTTATATGCGCTACAGAAAAATGGCTATGATACAGGGAATACTTAACTCACTTAGGCCCGCTGTTGTTGCAATGATTGCGTCAGCCGGACTCTCAATTATAGTCTCTGCTTTCTGGCCGGCCGGTTTTGGAAGCGCCAGAATTGATATAATAGCAATATTTATATTAGCAATTATACTATTAAGAGTGAAGAAAAGTAACCCTATAGCCGTAATGGTTTTGTGCGGTGCAGCAGAAATAGGATATTATCTTGTGACTGCATTGTAAAAAAAGAGACTGTTTTAACAGTCTCTTTTTTATGCCTGTTCTATTTCAGCCTCACGCCAGTAAAATAAAGTTGATATTCCTATAAACAATACGCAGCCGATTGAAACTTCAATTGGGTATACAAAAATTTTTTCACTGCCTATTATTAACGGAAGTAAAGCAATGGCACCGCATGGAGGGAAATATTCCTTTGATACCTCAAATACTGCAAACAGCATAAGCATTGCTATCAAAGCGCATGCATATAAAGGCAGAGGTGTAAATTCGCTGAGTATTCTTCCAAAAGAGCCTATGAACGCGGCAAATACAGTAATGACTATGGTACGAAGCGGTTTTTTTCTTGCAGGCCGGCTGTAGTCAGTAAAAGCAACAAATGTAACGATAAGCGGAGGTGCCATAAATAAATACTCACCTGTCATAACCGGTAAAATGAGCATAGCCGAAAATAATACAAGCCTTTTTGTCCACTGCTCAAAAACCTCAAATGAGCTGAGTTGTTTATTAAACTCTGCAGTTGATGAAGCATTATAGCCAAGCTTTTCTAAAAATACCTGTCCGAGAGCAATTATAATCGTCATTATAAATACGGAAATCGGGTAAACTATAGTCGTAGTGCTCATCATAACAGGAAGGATACACGCAGAAATTATCGGAGTCATTGATGTTTTTGACAGCGAGACACAAACAGCTGTAAATATAAACCCTATTATCAGTTTAAACGGCATTTCCAAAGGAACAAAACGCACTATACTAATGCCGGCAACAGCAGACAACGTCATTAATATAATCATTCTAAGCTTGGTTGTTTTCCATGGATTTTTTGGAAGCAGCCATGCCCCTACAGTAAGAGCGGCAATCTCAGGGAATATAACCTCTTTGTCTCCGATAAGTTCAGATACAAAGCACATTAAAAATACCATTGCAGCTGACATTACATAACGTATTACTTTTTCTTTTTTCATATATAATTACCCCCATAACAGCTACAAGTCTAACACTGTGGGGTATACAATTCAACTGTTTTTAACATTTTTTATCGAACTTGCAGACAAAATATCCAGGTCACAGTCCTCAAGCACCTGCTGGTTAGAAGCAATTATATAAAAGAATATACTGCTGTTAAATTCCTTGAAATATCGGGCGTAAACTCTGCCATACATTTTAATTGGCCTGAAATCCTCGCTGACATCAAAGTTGGGAACTCCATATTGAAGATATGGCTGTACAAAACCATTGCTTGAATGAGATGGGCTGTTGACCGTAAGCTCAGCGTCAACCTTTGACCAATTATCGTATCCTGCGTAATATACGTTTTGACTGTAATCAGTCATATCCCAGTCAAACACTATATCATTATAGGGAAGTCCAAATGATAAAAGCACAAGGTTTTTCATATCAAATTCAGGAACCTGTGAAGCTGAGGATAGGTCCATGCTTCCGTCATTTTCAAATCCATATGGCCTGCCGCTTTTATCCTGAACAGCGTATGCGCCGTAAAAACTGCCAAGATAAGGGGAACCTTCATCATATAGATGACTGCAGCCGTTTTTAGCTGAGAAAGCAGGAAAGTTATACATTATAGTCAAATCCAAATTCTCATTTCCTGTAAAGCTTTGAAAACCGGCGTTGTCATTGAACGTCATAACGAATGGATACCAGTCTTTTTTGGGGGTCGTAAGTCCGCCGGGAATTTTCAGCTCAAAACCTTCCTTAGCAGGCAAAGAGTCTTTTTTATGAAGGCTGCTGTAAACCGACATGACGGCCATACTACGTACTACAGCGGCTGGAGGTGAACACAGCAGCATAACAGAGAATATTAGAATTAATTTAGTTCTTTTTTTCACTTTTATCAGTCCTTTAGCCTTTATATCCGAAAAATCTTGATTTCGACCGGAATTGATGTTAAAATCATTAATGGAGTATTTCAATTAATAAAATTGTGAGGTGAGAATGTAATGGAAAACTGTGGCAGTTGCGGGCGAAGTAAGAGTGATAGGCATGATTTAGATGATGGACTGCGGCAGCTTTTCGTACGTTCTTATTCATTATAACACAATTATGCCCATCACTTAATTAACCTACAATGAAAACGGATATTTTTATATCTGCTTAGGGGATAATAAGCGGTGGATTTTTTATGCCCTTTTTCAGGTATGAATAAAGCTGAAACTAAACAGGAGGTGTAAAAGGTGATGGACGAAGAAAGAAGAAATATAATGCCGGATGTTCCTGAAAGACCTGACTATGAAAAAGAACTGGCAGCAATTATCAGGAGCAGAAGACCGGATTCAGTAATAAGAGAGGAACTGGATAACTATCATGAAAATGATATTGCTGCAGTACTCGAAAAACTGACTCCCCAAGAAAGGAAAAGGCTATATAAAATACTGGGTGTTGAAAAGGTATCCGAGATATTCGCATATCTTGAAGACGACGTGGTAAAATACGTAGACGAGCTTGACCCCGAAAAAGCGGCCGACATAATTGAGTCAATGGACGCTGATGACGCTGTAGATATTCTCGATGAGCTGGAGGATGATAAATCCGGTGAAATCAGGAAGCTCATGGATGCTGAGGCGAGACAGGATATAGACCTTATCCTTTCATATGATGATGATGAAATCGGAAGCAGAATGACTACAAATTTTGTTTCCATATACAGAGGCTCGACTATAAGACAGGCGATGAAATCGCTTATTGACCAGGCGGCGGAAAACGACAATATATCGACACTATATGTTGTTAACAATGACGATACATTTTATGGAGCAGTAGATTTAAAGGATTTAATTGTAGCGAGAGATTATATGGACCTTGAGGAACTGGTATCAACATCTTATCCATATGTATACGCTGAGGAAAAAACAGAAGAATGTATAGAAGAACTTAAAGATTATTCCGAGGACTCCATTCCTGTTCTTGACAACGGTAATAGGGTGCTTGGAGTTATCACTTCACAGGACCTTGTAGAGGCTGTTGATGAAGAAATGAGCGAGGACTATGCTAAGCTGGCCGGCCTGACAGCTGAAGAGGATTTAAATGAACC
>CAUHBX010000032.1 GCA_959604475.1 uncultured Eubacteriales bacterium | reverse complement strand
AACCCTTTTAATAAAGTTCTCGTCGTCCACCCCGCCGTCATATTCGCATATCACAATATCGTTCCTTACCGGGTCTGAAAGCTTGTAGCTCAGCATGTCGGTAAACACATACTCCCCGTGTACATAGTTAGGCACCATTGACGCGCCCTTAACAGCCGTTATCCGAAACCCGAAGTTCCTGATGGCAAAAACGGCCGCCACTCCTATTATTATAACAATAATCCATTCTTTTATTTCCTGCGCCGTACTCTTTTTCCCGCCCATATAAATGGCCTCCAATGGTTTTAGTAAAACAGCGCGCGGAAGGACTCCGCGCGCTGTGAATAATTATCTTATAGCTTCTTTAACCTTAGCCGCCTTACCTACTCTGTCTCTTAAGTAGTATAATTTAGCTCTTCTTACAATACCCTTCTTAACCAGCTCGATATGGTCAATTCTGGGTGAGTGTATGGGCCAAGTTTTCTCAACTCCAACGCCTGAAGCAATTCTTCTGACTGTGAAGTTTTCCCTGATGCCGCCGTTCTGTTTTTTAATAACAATACCTTCGAACATCTGGATTCTTTCCTTTGAGCCCTCTACAACCTTAGCGTATACACGTATTGTATCGCCTACATTAAACTGAGGAATGTCGCTTTTAAGCTGTTCAGCTTCGATTTGTTTAATAATCTCGTTCATTTGTCTTCCTCCTTTCTTCCAACGGTGTTCATAATACAGTCTTGTAAAAGCGGACCACCGGTAATCATCATGACCTGAGGACATAGCTGTCCCATAGTCGAACATTTGATATTTTAACATAAAAGCCCTGCAAACGCAACACTTTTTTTAAATTAATAATTAAGTATTGTCTTTACGTTATAGTCCTTAAGGCATTCCCTGCCGCCAAGCGCGTCCAGCTCAATAAGGAAGCACAGAGCTGAAACCTCGGCCCCTACGCTTTCTACAAGCTCAACCATTGCCTTTGCGGTGCCGCCGGTTGCGAGCAGGTCGTCAACAATAACAACCTTCTGTCCCTTTTCAAGCGCGTCCACATGCATTTCAATTGTAGCAGTGCCGTACTCAAGGGCGTATTCCTTGCTTACCGTTTCAGCAGGCAGCTTTCCCTTTTTCCTGATTGGCACAAAGCCCTTGTGCTTGTTGTATGCAAGGGGCATGCCGAAAATAAACCCCCTTGATTCGGGCGCTACAATAACGTCATAATCCACGTCCTTAAGCTTTTCCTCTATCTCGTCAACCGCCTGCTTCAAAGCGTCGGGGTTTTTAAGCAGTGTTGTAATGTCCCTGAATATTATTCCCTCCTCGGGAAAATCCTTTATGCTTCTTATTGTATCCTTTAAATCCATCTGTACGTCCTCCCAATAATCATATACAGCTATTTTACCACCTGAATGAGCTTATATCAAGCTGAATACTCTCAAATCCGTTATAATAATTGATTTTAGGCGTATAAATTATGTCCGTGTAAACCTCTGCCCCATAACCCCTTAACAGCTTTTCACATTCGGCCTGGCCGAATTTATGGCGTATATCCTCAAGCACCGAATCAACATTGCCGAACCAAATGCCCTCGGCCTCCCCGGTGCCGTCCTCAAGCGTCATTTTTATTGTATTTCTGTTTTTGCCCAAAATGCACAGCCTTCTCACCTTAAGGCTTTTAGCCGCAAACACCGGCTTCCTGTTGCCCTTGCCGCAGGGTTCTATCAGCTCCAGCTCTTTAATTACATTTTTATTAATTGCACTGAAATGCACCGCGGCGTCTATCGTAATCCGTTTGAACCTTTCAGCGCCCTCCGGCCAGCCGGGCTCGTTCATCCTTCTTTTAAACTCGTCCAAATCGTCCCTTTTAAGCGTCAGCCCAGCCGCCATCGGGTGTCCGCCGAAGCGTGACAGCAAGTCCTTAACCCCCATCAGCCTCTGGAAAATATCAAAGCCCTCAACGCTTCTGGCCGAGCCCTTTATGTATCCCTCGTCAGTACTGTCCGTCAGCACAATGGCCGGCTTGTAATACCTGTCCTTTATACGCCCCGCGGCTATCCCCGCCACGCTCTCATGGCATGCAGGGCTGTACTCGATAATAACGTCCTCCTCGGGAACGCCGCCGTATTTAGCTGTGATACATTTAACGGCTTCCTCCGTGGCATGCTTCCGTTCCTCATTCAGCTCAATAAGACCGTCGAGAATATCCTCGGCTTCCTCCCTGGACTTGGAAAAAAGCAAATCCATTACAAGCTGGGCTGTGGACATCCTGCCCCCGGCGTTAATTACCGGCCCTATAAAAAAGCCGACCCGTCCCACCGAAAGCCTCTCCCCGGGCTTAAGGCACCTGTCCAGAAGCGCCCTCATACCGTAGTTGTCCGTATCCTCCAGCACCCGAAAGCCTTCCTTTACAATGATACGGTTTTCGTCTGTCAAATCCACAATATCACATACCGTGGCGACAGCGGCGTACTGCAAAAGCCTTTCCAGCTCGTCCCTTCCCCTGCCGAAAATGCCGTAGAGCACCTCCGCCGCCTTATAGGCTATTCCTGCCCCGCAAAGCTGCTTGAAGGGATAGGGGCAGTCGGGCCTTTTGGGGTCTACAACCGCGTCTGCCTCGGGAATTATATATTTTGTTTCACCGTTTTCCTTAATATACTGCACCTCGTGATGGTCGGTAATTATTACCCTGAGGCCCTTTTCCTTGGCGTAGTTTACAACCTGCGGGGCGGCTATTCCGTTGTCGCAGGTAAGTATCGTGCCTATCCCGTCCGAAAGCGCGGCGTCCACAATCCGTTCGTTTATGCCGTAGCCCTCGGCAGTGCGGTCTGGCACATCGTAGTCGGCCAGACCCCCGCAGGCCCTTATTGCCGCCACCAATATGTAGCCCGACATACAGCCGTCCACGTCGTAATCCTGCACGACCCTTATTTTCCTGCCGTTTTCAATATCTTCCTTTAATATGGCCGCCAGGGCGTCCATGTCCCTCATATCCAGCGGGCTTCTCATGTCCTTAAGCGTACCGAAAAGGTACATGCTTATGTCGCCGTCCTCAATTATATCCCTGTTTCGTATTATCTTAGCGGTAATGGGGGATATGCCAAAACGCTTTCCTATGGCGGCAAAATCCGCCTTTTTATTCGCAATAAACCATTTTTCCATAATATCCACCAAAATTTAAGGCTGTCAATAAATTATCAACAGCCCGAATTTTATATATGTATTTTATTGTCCCAAGGCATTCAGCACAGCCAGCTTAATAACACGGCTGGAATCAGTAGCGCCGCTCACGTCGTCTACCATAACGCTCTGCTCAGCCACTATACTGTCTACAATATCCGCTGCGTCGTCGCCCTTCTGGGTTTCAAACTCCTCAAGGATAATCTTTTTGATTTCCTCGCCCTTTACAATTACCTGAACCTTTGCGTACAGCGTCTCAAAAAGATACTCACCCTCGTAGGTGCCGTCGGCAACGCCGTCAAGCGAAATCTCGGCAACCGGAACCTCAACGACCTTATCGAACTTCTGTCCGACGCCCTTGTAAAAGGATATTCCAAAGCCTATAGCAAAAAGCGTTATTCCCCATACCAATATAAGCAGACATTTTTTGAAAGCCATACTTCTGTAAAATCCAGCCATTATAAACTCCCCCAACATAATATCTTCTTCGACATATTATAGCATTAATATATGTACTTTTGCAACACAATTATTGCGACAACGCTCAACATGTGCATATTTCAGTACATTTTATTCACAATCATTGAAATTTATCCAAAACAAGTCCTTTTAAGCAGGTACAATTAATATTAATGCATAAATATTCAAATAAATGCCTGTTTTTTCTTATAAACGTATTGATTTTTGGATAAGTTCAATGTATACTTCATTTATATTAATTATATGGAGGATGAATCATAATGAAAGAAAAAATCGTACTCGCTTATTCGGGCGGACTTGACACATCTGTTATTATTCCCTGGCTTAAGGAAAACTACAATGACGCGGAAGTAATTGCCGTATGCGGCGACGTGGGACAGGGCAAGGAGACAGACGGCCTTGAAGAAAGGGCACTTAAGACAGGCGCAAGCAAGCTTTACATAGAGGACCTTACAGAGGAATTTATTACAGACGCGATTTTCCCCTGCGTAAAGGCCAATGCAGTATATGAGGGCAAATACCTTCTTGGCACATCAATGGCAAGGCCCATTATAGCAAAAAGGCTTGTTGAGATAGCCCGCAAGGAAGGCGCAACGGCAATCTGCCACGGCGCTACAGGCAAAGGCAACGACCAGGTACGTTTTGAGCTTACAATAAAGGCGCTCGCTCCCGACCTTAATATAATCGCCCCCTGGAGGCTTGACACATGGAAAATGGACTCACGCGACGCCGAGGTTAAATACCTTGAGGACAGGGGTATTCCCGCACCCGTCAAGGGCGACGACAGCTACAGCCGCGACAGGAACATATGGCATTTGAGCCATGAGGGCCTTGAGCTTGAGGACCCCGCAAACGAACCTAATTATGACCATATCCTCCAGCTTGGCGTATCACCCGAAAACGCTCCCGACAAACCCGCTTATGTAACTCTCGGCTTTGAAAAGGGCGTCTGCACGGAGCTTAACGGCAAGAAAATCGGCCCTGTGGAGCTTCTTAAGGAGCTGAACAAAATCGGCGGCGAAAACGGCGTAGGCATTGCGGACATATGCGAAAACCGTGTTGTAGGCATGAAGTCAAGGGGCGTTTACGAGACCCCCGGCGGAACAATCCTTATGTATGCGCACAGGGAGCTTGAATACCTTACTCTCGATAAAAAGACGCAGGCATTTAATGAAATCGCCAGCAATAAGTTTACAGAGCTTGTATACAGCGGCGAATGGTTTACACCGCTTCGCGAGGCGCTTTCAGCTTACTTTGACAGCGTAAACGAGACAACCACAGGCACAGTAAAGCTTAAGCTTTATAAGGGCAACATCATTCCTGCGGGCACAACGTCGCCTTATTCATTATATAACGAATCAATCGCCAGCTTCACAACAGGCGACCTTTACGACCATAAGGACGCCAACGGCTTCATCAACCTTTTCGGCCTTCCTCTCAAGGTTCGCGCGATGATGCTGCAAAACGCAGAGAAGAACAATAAGTAAGGAGTATCCAATATGAAGCTTTGGGGCGGACGTTTTACAAAATCAACAGACAGCTTTACCGACCATTTCCATTCCTCCATATCCTTTGACCAGAGGATGTACAAGGAGGATATTACAGGCAGCATAGCCCACGCGGCAATGCTTGGCAGACAGGGGGTAATCCCTGCGGAGGACTCCGAGCTTCTGCAGAAAACCCTAAAAGAGCTGCTTGACGACATCGAAAGCGGAAAGGTCGAGTTTGACGAAAAGGCTGAGGACATTCATATGAATATAGAGACCATGCTGATTGAGCGTATCGGCGACGTAGGCAAAAGGCTGCACACGGGCAGAAGCCGCAACGACCAGGTGGCACTTGATATCAGAATGTATAACAAGGAACAAATTATTGATATTAAAAAGCTCCTTCTGGAGCTGATAAAGGCTTTAAACGGCATAGCGGAGGCAAACATAAACACCATAATGCCCGGCTACACGCATCTGCAAAGGGCACAGCCCGTAACCCTGGCGCACCATGTGCTTGCCTACTGCGAAATGTTCAAGAGGGATATTGACAGGCTGGACGATACCTACAGGCGTACAAATGTAATGCCTCTGGGTTCAGGCGCCCTGGCAGGAACCACCTACCCCCTCGACCGCCAGTATGTGTGCGATGCGCTGGGTTTTGACAGCATTTCCCTTGACAGCATGGACGGCGTTTCCGACAGGGATTTCTGCGTTGAGCTGCTTTCAAACCTTTCAATGGTTATGATGCACTTAAGCCGTTTCTGTGAGGAAATAATACTTTGGAGCAGCCATGAGTTTAAGTTTGTGGAGCTGGACGACGCCTATTCCACAGGTTCCAGCATAATGCCGCAGAAGAAGAACCCCGACATGGCGGAGCTTATAAGGGGAAAGACCGGACGTGTTTACGGTCACCTTATGGGAAGCCTTACCATGATGAAGGGGCTTCCGCTGGCCTATAACAAGGATATGCAGGAGGATAAGGAGTCCGTATTTGACGCAGTCGATACGGTTAAGATGTGCCTTCCCGTATTCACAAGCATGATTAAGACGGCTGTTTTCAACAAGGACAATATGTATAATGCGGCCAAGGGCGGATTTACAAACGCTACCGACGCGGCTGACTGGCTCGTTAAAAATGGCGTGCCCTTCCGTGACGCCCACGCGATACTGGGACAGCTCGTGCTTTACTGCATAAATAACAATACGTCACTGGAGGATTTAAGCCTTGACGAATTTAAGGCGATTTCCCCTGTATTTGACGAAAGCGTATATGACGCGATTTCCGTTGAGAAATGCGTGCAGGCGAGAAATATCCCCGGCGGCCCTTCCCCCGAGTATATTAAAACGCTGATAGAAAAGAACAAAGAATATTTAGGATAATATAAAGCCCTTCCAAATAAGCTGGAAGGGCTTTTTTATATCCTGAAATATTCTTGTTCTGTAAAATAGAAATTGCTTATTCCAATTGACCATATTTTGCCTCATGTTCCCTTATTGCCTTATTTATTAAATATACAATTTCACTGCTTATAGAGCGGGCGTTAAATTCAGCAAGTGACTTTAATTTTTTATGAGTTTCATTATTTATCTTAATCCCTAAATGCTTATCCTTTTCCATAGCCTGTCCCCAATTTCTTGTTTTAATCAGCATTATATCATCATGGTGTATAATGTCAAATCAGCCAACTTTTACCGAGTAAAACTAGATTGTCTCGTAAATTTGACTCCGTAAAAGTTTTAAAGAAATTTTCATATTTATTATATCGTTTTATCATTAAAACTTTGTATATTATGTATTATTATTTTTAATATCCATTATAACCCCTTTTTAAAACATGTTTTGTTTTATCTTTAATTCAGATATGATAAATTATGAGGCTATTTTTTTTGCACCTACAGGGAGGGGCATCTCAGTGTTGCGAAGCCCGAAGCCCCTCCCTGAAACCCTCCCCTTTGGGCAGACGCTTTTTATTTACCCTTTAAAACAAATATAAGTTTTGAATAAATCTGAAGTGTAAAGGTATAAAATCCGTTTCAGTCTATGAAGGTAACGGAGGCGTTGCCCGAAAGGGATGGGGTGCGGGGGAAGGGACAACGGGCTTCGCAACTCTGAGTGGTCCCTTCCCCGCGGTGCAACAAACTTCGATTTACAAACGCATACAAAATGTACTGCGCCGTTGGGTGTACTAAGGCGTACTCTGAGTGGTCCCTTCCCCGCAAGTGCAACAAATTCATGCTAAGACCCACTCTGAGGTTGTCCCCCTCGCAATGGGCAAAAAATTGGGACTTTGTAACCGTAGTAATAAAAACAGTAAAGCAGAGGTTTTAACCTCTGCTTTTTAATATCTTTGCTTCAAATACTCATGCAATAATTTATAATAAGTCAATAATTGTTATTTTAGCTTGCTCATAAACCGCTACATCTACGTATATTGAATAATTCATATCATGTTCACCGTTTAGTCCATAAATCGCCTGACTACGAAAAAGAATTTGATAAATAAATAGCAGCATCCGATGATTCCCATATGTTTTTTCAGAATATTTTATATTGTATAAGTCTAATCTGTTTTTTATCAAACCAAACTGCTCTAGGGAATTTACTGTGCAGAGGAGCTTGTTTTTATCAAATTCATTATGGCAACTAAAAGGTTTTGACATCAAAGCATCACGCTACTTTCAAATTTAATGACTTTAGTACAATAATAAGCTGTAAATACTTATATTTCTGGCTTAGCTGTTTTTAATTTCAGCTATTTTTTCATTAAGCCCTTCAATTTCCTTTTTGATTACGTCTATTTTTTCAATTCTTGCTTTTATATCTTCCGGCATATCGTCTTTGAAATACTCATATGCTACTTTTCCGATTTCTGTATACACTTTCTCTATTTCTCTTTCCTTGGAGCCTATTTCGGCTGAAAGCTTAGCAATGCCTGCGACATCCTTGGCTTTTGAACCTGCCTCGGTTGCAACTGAACCTACTTTTTTTGC
>CAUHBX010000031.1 GCA_959604475.1 uncultured Eubacteriales bacterium | reverse complement strand
CTGGATGAAAGGGCTTTGGACAGGATTAAGAAGTTTTTTGACAAAATGAAAAGGCCCATGACAGACAATAATGTGAAACAGGCTATGGTGCCCGAGGGCGCAGCTGTAATGTACAACGCCAACGGCACGGCTCCCGGCATTATTATTGAAAATGAAAAGCAGATACTTATTATGATGCCGGGCCCTCCAAGAGAGATGAAGCCCATGTTTTCAGAGCAGGTAAAGCCATATCTTGCCTCAAAGCAGGAATATACCCTTGTGTCAAGGGTTTTAAGGATTGCCGGCGTCGGCGAAAGCGCCATGGAAATGCAGGTCAAGGATTTGATAGCCTCGCAGAAGAACCCAACGGTCGCGCCGTATGCCAAGGACGCTGAGGCGGTTTTGAGAATTACGGCCAGGGCGGAAAATGCTGCTGAGGCCGAAAAAATTATAGAGCCCGTTGCTAAGGAAATATATTCACGCTTCGGCAAAAACGTATATGCCGAGGGCGAGACCTCCATGCAGGAGACTGTTGCCCAAATGCTTGTAAAACGGAATGAGACGATAGCCGTGGCTGAAAGCTGTACCGGCGGCCTTGTGGCGTCAAAGCTCATAGAATATCCCGGCATATCCTCCGTTCTTCTGGAGGGGGCCGTTGCCTACAGCAATGGGGCCAAAATGCGCCGCCTTGGGGTTAAGAGGCAAACGCTTGAAACCTACGGCGCCGTCAGCGCGGAAACTGCGGTGGAGATGGCGGAGGGAATAGCCAAATCCTCGGGCGCCTCAATAGGCCTTTCGACAACGGGCGTGGCAGGCCCAGGCCCTTCCGAGGGGAAGCCCGAGGGGCTTGTGTTTATCGGCGTTTATATCGAGGGAAAAACCTATGTGAAGGAGCTTAATCTGGCCGGCAAGAGGAATGTCATAAGGGAGAGGGCGGCTTATAATGCCCTGGACTACTTAAGGCGAAAACTTATGCTTGACTGATGGAAATATTTGTTCTATACTAAGAACATAAATTCGCATAATTGAAAGGAGTCCGATTTCTGTGGCAGAGAAAAAATCAAATCCAAAAGATTTCAGTAAGTTTGACGATAAGGAGAAGGCCCTTGAGGCCGCTCTCGCTTACATAGAGAAGCAGTACGGCAAGGGGGCCGTAATGAAGCTGGGGGACGAGCCGGAAAGGTCCAATGTGGACGTAATTCCGACGGGCTGCTTAAGCCTTGATATAGCCCTTGGCGTCGGCGGTATCCCAAGGGGAAGGATTGTAGAGGTTTACGGCCCTGAATCATCAGGTAAAACAACAATAGCGCTTCATCTTGTTGCGGAGGTGCAGAAGATGGGCGGAATTGCCGGATATATTGACGCCGAGCATGCCCTTGACCCACTGTACGCGAAAAACCTCGGGGTGGATGTGAACAATATATACCTTTCGCAGCCTGACGACGGCGAGCAGGCTTTGGAAATCGCGGAAACAATGGTGCGCTCCGGCGCTATTGACATTGTAATTGTAGACTCCGTTGCGGCGCTTGTCCCGCGCGCGGAAATACAGGGCGAAATGGGTGAATCCCATATGGGCCTTCAGGCAAGGCTTATGTCGCAGGCCCTCAGAAAGCTTACGGCCTTTGCCAATAAGTCCAACTGTACGGTAGTATTCATCAACCAGCTGCGTGAGAAAATCGGCGTTACCTTCGGCAACCCCGAGACAACCACAGGCGGCCGCGCGCTGAAATTCTACGCTTCCGTGCGCCTCGACATAAGAAGAACAGACAGCATAAAGGTCAACAACGAGATTATTGGAAACAGGACAAAGGTAAAGGTAGCCAAAAATAAGGTGGCGCCTCCCTTTAAGACAACTGAATTTGATATTATGTACGGCCTTGGAATATCCAGGGAGGGCGATACGCTTGATATGGCGGCCGATTTGGATATAGTAAACAAAAGCGGCGCCTGGTATGCTTATAATAATGAAAAAATCGGACAGGGGCGTGAAAACGCCAAGATTTATCTCAAGGAGCACCCGGAGGTACTGAACGAGATTGAAGCCCTTGTCAGGGAGCATTACGGCTTAAACGATAACGACCTGGAGGAAGAAGCAGCCGAGGAAGAGGCGCCCAAGGCAAAAAGGGGCAAAAAGCCCGCTGTGGTAAACGAGGATGACGAAGATATACTCATCATTCCCTCAGACGCCTATTCGGATGAGGAATAAAAATGACCGTAACAAAAATAGAACAGCAGAAAAAGGATAAATCGAGATATTCGGTTTATGTGGACGGCCAGTTCGCCTTCGGACTTATAATGGAGGACATTCTGTATTTCAGGCTTAAGGAGGGGGAGGAAATCCCCAGGGAGAAATACGATTATATAATGGATACAACCGTCTATATTAAGGCGCAGGATACTGCCCTAAAGTATTTGGGCTATAAAATGCGCACCCGCAGAGAGGTTGAAAATAAGCTGAGGGAGGCGCAGTATCCTGACGGCCTGATTGAAAGGGTTATAGACTTTTTAATTAAATACGATTATATAAACGACAGTCTCTACTGTAAAAAATATATTAAGGAAACGCTAAAGCTGAGGCCGAAGGGAATATTTCTCATAAAACAGGAGCTGAAGGCAAGAGGCGTGGAAGAGGAAATAATTGACGGCGCCTTGAAAGAGTCAGAGATTGACGAGGAGGCGCTTGCCCGGGAGCTTCTTGTAAAGAAATACGAGGATTTTGCAGGCATGGATAAAAAAGAGCTTGCTAGGGTTTACGCTTTTCTCCAGAGAAAGGGCTTTTCGTATGGTGTGATAAAAGCGGCTGTGGCCGGCCTTGCGGAAAAAGGAATATGATATTATAATGATAGGTGAAAATCCAGAAGGGTTTTCACTTATTTTTTTATTTTCACTACACCTAAGTGGAGGACAATAGATGAGCTATTATTTGAGAGAATTAATCGAGCTGCGCAGGGGATTTATGGAAGCATATAATTCACGCAGGCTGGCCGACGCCATGGAGCGCGGCGGGAGAATTATAGATTTATATAAGGAAAACAATGCAGCAGGCTCGGAGGCATATGCGGAGGATATCAATAACCTTGCCGTGGTATACGATGACGTCCATATAAACGACAGGGCTAAGGAGCTTTACCGGGAGGCGGCTAAAATAAGAAGGGACCTCCTTGGCGAGCACAGCACGCAGTATCTTGAGACAATGACTAACCTGGGCGTGCTCTTAAGCGGCATGGGAGAGTATGCCGAAGCCGAGGAAATCCTCAAAATGGTTAAAAACCATACCGAGGAAAACGAAGGCTCAAACAGTAAGGAATTTGTGGACTGCCTTTATAATCTTGGAAATATGTACGCGGACAGCGAGAAATATAATGAGTCGATAGAAACTCTGACTTTGGCTATGGACTGCGCCAAGCGGGTGCCCAACTACGAGCTGGAGGATTTTCTCGACATACATGTAAGCCTTGCCGATGCCTGCAGAAAAAGCGGAAATTACAGAAGGGCAAGGGAGGAGTACGATAAGGCGCTTAAAATTTCATCGAGAATAGACGATGAGGACAGCTATTTTAAAATGACCTACTTCCTAAACGCCGCCCTTGTATACCAGCAGGCGGAGCTTTATCCCCAGGCCGCCGAAATTTATGAAAAGGCGCTTGAAATACGGGAGAGGCTAATGGATACAAAGCACCTGGACTTTATCTCGGTGCTTAACAACCTTGCAGTAATATATAACAGGGACGGACAGCACCAAAAGGCCGTTAAGGTGCATGAGAGGGTACTTTCACTGGTGGAGTCCATGCTTGGCAGGGACCATGTTTTTTATGCCGACGTAATTACAAGCCTCGGCGTGGATTACTGCGTAATGGGGGACTTTGATAAGTCCCTAAAATACCATAACGATGCGCTTGAGATGAAAAAAAGGGTTGTCGGCGAAAAGCACCCGCATTATATCCTTACGCTCACAAGCCTTGCGGATGTTTACGAAAGAATGGAAAAATACGATAGGGCCATTGAAATTCAAAATACGGCGCTTGAGCTGAAAAGGGAATGTGCCGGGGAAGTAAACGACCAGGTTTCGGACTCCCTTGTCAGCCTTGGAAGGCTGTATATGAAAAAGGGCGACGTTGTAAAGGCCCAGGGCTTTTTCATGCAGGCCCTTATAATGAATAAGGAAATAATCGTTAAGGAAGGCGTGCGCATAAAGGGCTATGCCGAGAATATAAGGCTGATGGCAGAGACCTGCTGTATCAGGGAGGACGCGGAGAAGACGGAGCAGTTCTGCGACAGCCTTTTAAGCTACAGGAAGTCCATATACGGCGACAGGCACCCGAAGTACGCAAGGGCGCTTTATGACTGCGCGGAGCTTTTAATTAGGCTCGGACTGTATACTAAGGCCGACGGGTATTTGGAGCAGGCGGCCGACATAGCGGAGACAATGCTTGGGAGCGACACGCTTTTGTGCCGCCAGTGCGTATATATGCAGTGCAGGGCGCTCTTTGGCAAAAAGGAATATACCAAGGCGTCGGATAAGCTGAAAAAGGCGTCGTCGCTTTTCAAAAAATATCATAAGGACGAAAACGAGCTTATAAGGATAATGTTTCTGCAGGCCAGAACCCAGTATATATTGGGCTTTCCAAAAAAGGCGGAGGAAATTATATTCCGCGCGGAGGGTATGGCCTCAAGAAATTCAGAGATAAAGTGCATGGCGGAGGAAAAAACGTGGTACGCGCAGGAGCTGGAAAGCTGCGGGGAGCATCAGAAGGCTGTTGAAATGCTTGAGGAAGTTTATCCGGAAGCGGACAAATCAGACAAGAAAACAATGTATAAGCTTCTCAGCACGCTGGCAAAGGCGCTGTGCTCCTGCGGAAGCTGCAAGGCCGCCGCGAAAAGGGCAGAGGAGGCCGAAAAATATACAGCTTCCGACGTGGAAAAAACGGAAATAAAAATAATCCTCGCCAAGGCTCTCATTAAGTTGGGAGAGTATGGCAAAGCGGAGGAAATCCTCTGCCGGGCCCTTGAATTTATTTCAAAGGACACGGACGGCTTTGTCAAAAACGCCTCGCTAGTCTACTGCCTGCTGGGCGAGGCCTGCGCGCTGGGCGGAAAGGATAAAAAATCCCTTGAATACTTTGAAAGCGGGCTGTCTGAGGCAAAGGCGAGACAAAACCTGTCTACAGAGGACTACTGCGCGTTTTTAACAACAGCCTCGGATATTGCCAAAAAGCTTGGCACCTTCTCAAAGTCTACGGAGTATCTCAGCGAGCATGCGCTTATTGTCAGACGTGACTTGGGCGAGACCATAGATTTTGCGGATATACTTATGAGGGCGGCCGAGCTTTACATTCTTCAGAACAGGTATGACGACGCCGTTACAATGCTTGATAAATCGGCGGAGATATACGGCGAGTTTTACGGATATGGCTCCGATAAATATATAGACACTGTTTATGAGTCCTGCGCTGCGCTGAAAAAGGCGGGAAAAATAGCCGAGCTTTCTCAAAGGCTTGAAAAAATGGATGACTTCGGACATAGGGAAAAGGATTTTTCGGAGCTTCTTAAGTCGGCCTATAAATCCTCCGGGGCCATAGGGAAGCTTGTGAAGCTGAAATTCGGAAAAAATAAATAAAACGTTTTATTGACACGATAAGGCAACTGTGCTATCATAAATAAGTGTGTTCAGCCGCTCGGAGAGGTTTGAAATTCGGACAAGGGTCCGGATACCGAATCCGGCGAGTAAATTGCGAGGAGGTGTATATATGTACGCAATTATCGAGACAGGTGGAAAACAGTACAAGGTATCAGAGGGTGACGTAATTAAAGTTGAGAAGCTTGCTGCTGAGGCAGGTACAGCTTATGCTTTTGATAAAGTACTTGTTGTTTCTGGTGACAACGGTGTTTCCGTAGGCGCTCCCTATGTGGAAGGCGCTAAGGTAGGCGCAACTGTTATGGGCGATGGTAAGGCTAAAAAGGTTATAATTTATAAGTATAAATCCAAAAAAGGCTTCCATAAGAAAAAAGGCCACAGACAGCCCTACACAATGCTTAAGATTGACTCAATCGCTCTTTAATTATTATGATTCGCGTAAATGTATTTCGTAATAAATCAGGAGATATTTACGGGTTCCGCCTCAAGGGACACGCGGATTTCGCCGAGGAGGGAAGCGATATCGTCTGCTCCGCAGTTTCGGTGCTTACGATAAATACAATAAACTGTATTGAGCTTTTTACCGACGAGAAATTCCAGTGTGATACAGATGAGAAAAAGGGCGGTTACCTTAGCCTCAATCTTCCCGATGTTAGGGAAGGCAGGGCAGACCATGACGCTCAGCTGCTTTTAAAGGCAATGCTTAACGGATTGGGCGATATTGAAAAAGAATATGGCTTCTATATATCGATAAACGAGGAGGTGCACTGATATGTTAAAATTAAACCTTCAGCTTTTCGCTCATAAAAAAGGTATGGGTTCTACAAAGAACGGCCGTGACTCTAAGTCAAAAAGACTTGGCGCAAAACGCGCTGACGGACAGATTGTAAGAGCCGGAAATATCTTATATACACAGAGGGGTACAAAAATCCATCCCGGAAATAACGTAGGCATCGGTGGAAATGATTCGCTTTTTGCCCTTGTTGACGGACGTGTAAAATACGAAAGAAAAGGCAGAGACAAAAAACAGGTTTCTGTTTATCCCGTAGAAATAGTGGAAATCGCAGAATAAACAAGCTTGAAGGTTTCAAATGGTGTCATTTGAAACCTTCTTTTGTCTTAAGCTGACCAAAATCAGTTAAAGGCTGACTAATTTCGGTGAACTTATGGCATATTAAAATTGTTGCTGGGGAAGCTATTTTTAACAGTTACTTTTTGATAAAAAAGCAGTAATGAGGTGAAATTAATGTTTGTAGACAGAGTCAAAATCCATATTAAGGGCGGCGACGGCGGCAACGGCTGCGTTTCCTTTTACAGGGCTAAATATATTACCCACGGCGGGCCTGACGGCGGCGACGGCGGCAAGGGCGGAAGCATTATTTTTGTCGGCGACGAAAATATGAATACCCTTATGGATTTCAGGTATAAAAGGATGTACAAGGCCGAGCCGGGGCAGGACGGCGGCAAGAGAAACCGTTTCGGAAAGGACGGGGAAAGCCTTGTTATCAAGGTTCCCAAGGGAACGGTTGTCAGGGAGGCGTCCACAAATAAAATCATGGCCGATATAACAAGGGACGGCGAGGAAAAGGTTATTATCAAGGGCGGCAGAGGCGGCAGGGGCAACCAGCACTTTGCCACACCCACAAGGCAGGCGCCAAGATACGCTGAAATGGGGCAGAAGTCCAAGGAATACGACGTTATATTGGAGCTTAAGCTTATAGCGGACGTGGGGCTTATCGGCTTCCCCAACGTGGGAAAGTCAACCTTCCTTTCAATGGTTACAAACGCTAACCCCAAAATTGCCAACTACCACTTTACAACACTTTCGCCAAATCTTGGCGTGGTGCAGATGAACGACGGCGACGACTTTGTTTTGGCCGATATTCCGGGTATTGTGGAGGGCGCCAGCGAGGGCGTGGGCCTTGGAATCGAGTTCCTCCGCCATGTTGAGAGGACAAAGGCGTTTATACATGTGGTTGACGCCGCCGCGATAGAGGGCGACGACCCGGTTGTAAACGTGCATAAAATAAATGATGAGCTTTTTAAATATAATCCCGAGCTTATGAAGCGCCCCCAGGTTATAGCCGCCAATAAGACGGATATTCCTGGTGCGGAGGAAAATGTTGAAAGGCTGAAGGCTGAATTTGAAAAGGACGGAATTAAGGTAATACCGATTTCGGCCGCCACGAACAGGGGCCTTGCGGATGTCATAGACGAGATAGGCAATATTCTCAAAAATTATCCCGAGGATATTGTTTTCGAGGAAGAGTATGATGAGTTTGACGATATTTCCGATGGAAGCGAGCCTTTTGAAATCCAGGTATATGACGGAAACTATTATGTCGTTACCGGCGTTGGCGTTGAGAAGATGATAGGCTATACCAACCTTGACGCGGAGAAGGGCTTTGCCTTCTTCCAGAAATACCTTAGAGAGAGGGGCATAATAGATGCCCTTGAGGAAAAGGGTATTAAAGAGGGAGATACGGTAAAAATCTATGATTTAGAGTTCACCTATTATAAATAAAATGAAAGCCCCT
>CAUHBX010000030.1 GCA_959604475.1 uncultured Eubacteriales bacterium | reverse complement strand
ATCTGCCAGCTCAGCAACCCTTTCAAGGACATCCCTGTCCCATATATCCATAATTGGATTATGGGGGTTGCACAGTATCATCAGCTTATTTTTTTCCTGCGCCATCACTTCTTCAAGCCCGTCAAAGTCCATACTGTAAACGCCGTTGTCATAAATAAGCGGATTATCGGCAACCTTCCTCCCAGTTCTTTCTATTTCCCTGGAATAAAGCAGGTATACCGGCGGCTGTACTATAATTCCGTCGCCTTCTTTAGTAAACGCCCTTATTGCCGTGCATATTGCCTGCATTGTGCCGTAGGATGGAACAATCCATTCCTCTTTAATATCCCAGTCTCTGCACGCCTTCATCCAGCCTATTACAGCGTTCATATATTTTTCGTCTGCCCTTGTATAGCCATATATGCCGTCCAAAGCCCTTTTTGCCAGTGCCTCCCTTATACAGGGAGCCGTTTTTACGTCAAGCTCAGCCCCTGAATAGGATATTGCCCCAGCTTTTTTAAAAGCCTCGCTCAGGCCGTCGTACTTTTCGTTTCCCGTACCGCTTCTGTCGGCCAGCTTATCAAACTCATAGTCCATAAATTCTACCTTCAATTTCTCATAAAATTTGGTATGCCATTGGTATACCAGTTTTAATGCAGTTTATCACATCAAAGCGTTTAAGTCAAGAAGTACTTTAAAAAACAGGCAGGATGGCTTCATATTCCAGAAATTCTTTAAACGTCATATCCCTTGCAAGGGCTTTAAGCGCCTTATTTAAATTTCTCTCCAGCATGGCCGTTACTATCTCTTTGTGGCAGTTATAGGTTTTCCATGAGCTCTGCGGTCTTTGAAACACAGCCATTGACGCGTCCCCAAGCAGCTTATATACGCTTTCGGCCAGCAGATGGTTTCCCGTAAGCTCCACAAGTGATTTATGAAACTGCGTGTTTGCCGTGCCGTACGGATTTGTCTGGTTTGTGCTGTCCGGCAGCTCCAAAAGCCGCCCTATTTCCTCATCGGTGCAGTTTTTAACAGCATAAACTACCGCAAGGCTTTCCAGCTGGTATCTTACCGCCTGTATCTCCTTTATCCCCTCATCGGTTATAAGGTTTACAAGATAGCCCCTCTGCGGGTATTTAATCAGATATCCCTCGTTGCACAGCCGGTTGAAGGCCTCCCTTACCGGCACGCGGCTTACCCCAAACTTGTCAGCAAGCTCCCTTTCATTTATCATCTCGTTGGCCTTTAGCTCACCGTTTATTATTTTTTCCCTCAGCTCATTGTAAATGCGTGTAGACATAGACTCATTCAAAAGCTGTTCCCCCTTATTGTCGTCATGTACACCAGTATATGTTCATTTTGTTAAAATTTCAAGAAAAAAAGAGAGCGGCATGCGCCGCCCTCCAAAAAAGAAATTGGGGTGGTTATTTAATTAAATCCCTAAGGATTTTTTCAGAGTTTACAACTATTTCGTCAATTACTTCCTTTACAGTAAGCACGTCCTTTATCCTTCCCACAACCTCTCCGCATGGAATTGCCCCTCCGTCAAGGTCTCCGTTTTCATAGCACGCTTTCTGTTTTGCACCGCTTACCAGTGCAATTACCTCATCAAAGGTTGGGCTGCCCTTTTCAAGCTCAATAAGCTTTTCAATATTAGCGTTTTTATAATTTCTCGCCGCATTTTTTATGGAGCGCTGCACTATTGCTGTGGAACGCTCGTCAGCCTCAACAAAGAGCTTTTTGAAATTGGGGTGTATAATGCATTCCTTTGTAGCCACAAATCTTGTCCCCATAATAACGCCTTCGGCTCCCAGGCATCTTGCCGCCAGATAGCTCCGGCTGTCACAAATACCGCCGCCGGCTATTACAGGTATATTCACCGCGTCCACAACTGACGGTATAAGCACCATCGTTGTAACATCATCCATGCCCGGATGCCCTCCGCACTCAAAGCCTACGATTGAAACCGCGTCTACCCCGGCGGACTCGGCTTTTTTAGCGAAGCGCACGGCAGGTGACTTATGTATTACCTTTATGCCCGCACCCTTAAGGACTGGGACAAAATCCTTGGGGTCCCTTCCTGCCAGCTCGACAACGCTCACCTGCTCCTCGCAGCAGGCCTCTATAAAGTCCCATGTGTGCTCTCCCGCCACCTGTACGGGAAGCATGGATATATTTACACAAAATGTATTCGGTGTCAGCCCTCTCGTTTTTCTGATGGCAGCCTTAAGCTCATCCTTGCTTTTATACAGCGATGAGTTTATGGTTCCAAGCCCTCCGGCGTTTGATACGGCGGCAGCGAATTCGGGAGTAGCCAGCCACTGCATTCCTCCCTGTATAATCGGGTATTTAATGTTAAGCAAGTCGCACAATTTTGATTTCATTTTATCTCTCCTGTATCACATTGGGAATATTGATGATGCCAGCGGATAAGCCACGCAAAACAGCGATATAAACGCCACTAAGCTTACCGCCCAGCCGTATGTTAAAAGATATTTGGGTCGTACCCATGGTGTTCCGGCTACCATTCCCACAACCGGGCACGCTGCCGGCGTAGCAAGACCGAAGTTGGCAGCAGCAGCTATGCAAATGCCAAGCGCCACAGGGTTTACTCCCGCTATTGTCAGTCCGATTGGAACAATAACGGAAAACATTACACCTGAAACGGTATTAGACATAAAGTTTGTCTGTATAAGCACCCAAATGATACCTATTGCCACAAAGGCAAGCGGTGAAAGCCCGCCCATAACGGAGCCTGCCTTAAGTGTCAAAAACGCTGTAACTCCGCTGTTTTCATGGCCGATAACAAATGCAAGCAGCATAAGCGTAGCCATCATATATACAGAATTCCAATTGAGCTTTTTTGATGCCTCAGTAAGATTTACAACCGGTACATTGTCGATTTTTATTGCAGCCAACAGGCCTACCGCAAGCACCATAGGCACATAGGAACCCATAGCAGCTATAAATGTTCCCAGTCCGTTTGTTGCCGGTATAGCTTTAAGTATATCGGGGCAAATCCATGTAGCTATAAGAAGCACAAATGCTACTGTAACGGCCTTTTCCCTCTTATTCATAGGCGGCACTGTGCTCTTAAGGTATTCAATATCAAGGTTTCTCATCCTCTCAACGTCAGGCTTCATAACAAATCTGAAAACCAGCATGAAAAGTATAAAGAATACCGCTCCAAAGGCGATGCCTATTGTCATAAACTTAAGCACAGAAACCTCAACACCCAGCGTACTTGCGATAAGTCCAATAACAAGGAGGGTAACCGCGTGTGACATCGGCGTCATGCCCTGTCCGGCCTGGGCCAGCCACGCAATAGACGATACCGTTGCCTCAGGAAGCTTTTCACCTTCTTTATATCCTGTGTTTTCAAACATCTGTTCAGCTATGGCAAGGAACATTGCTCCTACTGCCGAGCTTGTGACAAAAAGCGACACGAGCAGGATTGAAAAAAAGAAAACCGTCATTATAAGCCAAGGCTTGCCCTTTACAAATTTTCTTGTAATAAACCAGAGAGCCATTCTTCTTGATAGCCCGGTCTCTCCCATGGCATAGCTGAAAACAAAGCAGAAAATGAGGAACGGCACCATACCGTTTCCGTATGATTGCTGAAAAATAACTCCTGCTGAAACAACCTGGGTAGTCGCCAAAAGAGCTACACTTAAAACACTTGGCCAGCCTATTCCAACGAACGTCCATAAATAAATTGTCGCAAAGAATACACCGAGCACTCCCATACCTGCCTTTGTCAGCGGTTCGCCGTAGGGAAGCAGGAACTGGAAAACTATATATACCGCAAGGGCAATAAATATATTAATTAAATCCTTCTTACTTTTTGAGTCTGCAGACATATACGACCCTCCTTGCCTTTATGTTATTTCCTTGACCATTTGCTTTCAAGCTCTGCAATTTTTTCTTCACTTAAACCATACCTGCCTAAAATTTCAAAGTTATGCTCTCCCAAATCGCAGGAACGCTTCTGCACTGCTGGTGTTTTGGAAAGCTTCATCCAGGGCCCCCTTGTTTTTATCGTCCTGTGCTCCTTAAAGCTCGGTGCGGTTTCAACGTCAATAATAGTCCCTCTCTCAATAAGCGCAGGGTCGTTTACAACCTCGTCGGTAGTTTTTATTTTACAGCAGGCGACGTTGGCGTCTTTTAATATCTTAACAGCGTCCCCTATATCGTCAAAGCCTTTGAGCCAATCCTCAACAATTTCCACAAGCTCCTTTATATTTTTAAGCCTTGCCACGTTGGTGCTGAAATTTTCGGAATCTATCATATCCGGCCTTCCTATTGCGTTGCACAGCCTAGGCCACATTGTTCCGTTATATGCAGCAAGAATAATGCTTTGCCCGTTTTTGCCGTTATATACCCCGTAGGGCGCCATATTGATATAATGGTTTCCTGTACGTGTGGGGTGGGTGTTAAGGTTTGCAGCAGCCTCCACCGACGAGTTGATTGCTACCAGTCCGTCAAGCAGCGAAATGTCTATGTACTGCCCTTCGCCCGTTTTCATTTTATGGAACAGTGCTGTAACCATTGCGCCATAAGCGCTTAGCGCACCAACATAGTCGCCGACTGTTGTTCCGCATTTTACAGGCTCACCGTCAGCAGGTCCCGTAAGGTCCATAAGTCCGCTCATTCCCTGGGCGATAATGTCAAATCCCGGTTCATTCCTATATGCTCCGGTCTGTCCGCAGGCAGAAATAGAGCAGTAGACAATCTGAGGATTTATTTTTGACACGCTTTCATAGTCCAGTCCAAACTTTGCCATTGTCCCCGGCTTAAAGCTCTCAACCATAATATCCGCGTCCTTAACCATTTCCTTAAGTATATCCTGCCCTTCGGCGTCTCCCAGTGACACAACCACAGATTTCTTGCCCCTGTTGGACCACATGCCGAATATGGCCTGTCCCTCTATCCTGGGGGCTATCCCCCTTATATCGTCGCCTACTTTGGGTTTTTCTACTTTTATTACCTCAGCGCCGAAATCAGCCAGAAGCGCAGTTGAACCCGGGCCGGCAAGATTGCTCGTAAAATCCAGAACCTTTATGCCTTCAAATACATTTGCCATGATTAATCCTCCTGTCCCATTTAACATCCTTTAAAATTAGGTCTGCGCTTTTCAAGAAAAGCGTTTACTGCCTCCTTGAAATCGTCGCTCATCTCACACTGTCCCTGCAAATCAATCTCATACTGTGAGCCCTGTGAATATGCTGAAAACTGAGCCTGATTAATCATTGACTTAATATTAGCATAAGCCAGCGTAGGTCCGTTGGAATATTTCTTAATGTATTTATTTACCTTTTCCTCAAGCTCCTCCGCAGAAACAGCTTCTGTAAAAAGTCCCCAGTCAGCTGCTTCCCTACCGGTGAAAACCCTTCCAGACATGAATAATTCCGTT
Organism: uncultured Eubacteriales bacterium; assembly: GCA_959604475.1. Taxonomy (GTDB): domain Bacteria; phylum Bacillota; class Clostridia; order Lachnospirales; family Anaerotignaceae; genus Metalachnospira. Next base: position 2,769 of record CAUHBX010000030.1, on the reverse strand, counting down.
GTCCTGGTAGTGCCTATTGCCCTTGTTACAAAGTATGTAGCCCCCGAATCAGGCACAAATCCAAGATTTACAAAGGCAAACAGGCATTTTGACTTCTCGTCTATTATCTGAAAATCGCAGGCCATGGCAAGGGCTATCCCCGCTCCTGCCACTGCGCCTTCAATATAGGCCAGAGTAGGCTTTTTAACATTTCTCAGCCTTAGGTTTGTCTGGGCAAGCTGACGGCATACCGGGCGAGTTCCCCTTATCCCGGCGTCAATTCTCTTTTTCATTACGTTTATGTCGCCGCCGCCGCTGAAGTTTCCTCCGGCACCCCTAATTACAACCATTCTGATGTCATCGTCGTAATCGCAAACATTAAAGCAGTCCTCAAGCTCCCTGCCGGTATCTATATTTATAGGGTTTCTTTTTTCCGGGTTATTGAGCGTAATATATGCAACCCCGTTATTAACCTCGAACAAAATATTTTTATAATCCATACCAAGCTCTCCTCTCACTGGTCACATTGTCAGTCCTTAAGTATATCGCCTGAAATTACCATCCTTTGTATCTGGTTTGTCCCCTCAAAAATCTGATACAGCTTTGCGTCACGGAAGCGTTTCTCAACAGGGTACTCTTTGCTGTAGCCCACTCCTCCCAAAATCTGCACTGCGTCGGCGCAAACCTGAAGTCCGGAGTCGGAAGCGAATACCTTGGCCGCCGATGCCAGCCTCATATCCGGCTTGCCCGCGTCGGCACACCTGCATGCCTGCCATACCATCATTCTTGCGGCCTCAAGCCTTGTATACATATCGGCCAGCATAAAGGAAACTCCCTGGTTCTTGCAAATTGGCTTTCCAAAGGTTGTCCTTATTTTGGAGTAATCAACTGCGCATTCAAAAGCATACTGGGCGTTTCCGACAGCGCCTGCGCCTGATGTGGGCCTTGTATATCCAAGGGATGTCATAGCGATATTCATTCCCTTGCCTTCCTCGCCAATAAGGTTTTTAAGAGGAACCTTAACGTCTTCAAACACAACGTCATTAGTGACTGACGTGCGGCAGCCCATCTTGTCCTCGTGCCCGCCTATTGACACTCCCTCGCTGTGCATATCCACAAGGAAGCAGGATATTCCCTTATGCCTCAGCGACGGGTCGCTGGTGGCGAAAAGTACTATATAGTCTCCGATTTCGCCGTTGGTTATAAAGCCCTTTCTTCCGTTTATTACGTAGTATTCGCCCTCTTTTTTATACTTTGTTTTTAAAGCAGCCGAGTCTGAGCCTGCGTTTGGCTCAGTAAGCCCAAAGCAGCCGCAGCCGCCGTTTAAAAGGATATCGGCTACCGTTTTCAGCTGTTCCTCTGTCCCTGCAATTTTGATTGGAACCGTTGACATATAGCAGCCGCCTATTGTAGTGGCGAAGCCGGCGTCGCCCCTTGCGATTTCCTCTTTAAGCAGGGCGTATGTAAAAATATCTCCTCCGGCTCCTCCAAGCTTCTCCGGAAGGGTAAATGTTGTCAGTCCCATTTCATAGGCCTTTTTAAAAAGCTCCTTTGGAAAAACACTGTCAATCTCCGCGTCCTTGGCCGCCGGTATAATTTCCTTATTGGCAAATTCTCTTACGGTCAGTCTCAAATCCTCCTGCTCCGGTGTAATCAGATGAAAGCTGTTCCTCATGATAAGTCCTCCTTTAACTAAACTGTGTTATAAATTAAATTGGTTTGATAAATAACTAACAACTCTATTTAAAGCAAAATGCGTGCCACAACCATTTTAACGGGCGTAATTTGTATAAAAATACAGAATTTACGTAATAATCGGCAGCTAATTCCAGACATTTGTTCTAAAACAAATAAAATTTTGCACATGTGCAAAATTCGTCTTTTTTTCGCGCGCATTGAATTTACACATATCCTGTGCAAATTAAGTGCAATCGTCATTTTTTTGTATTTTTTTGCACAGCCGAACTATTTCGCATCAATTTTAATATCATTTACACAATAATTTGGTTGTGTTATAATATTTTTAGTGATTAATTACCATTCGATTGTTTATATACAAAAACATTTTGTAAAAATTGTAATTTTTTCTTTTCTTGTCAAGGCGTATGGTTTCTTTGGAGGGGTTAAAAGATGATAGGTTCCATGCTTATGTTTGAAACGATACTGGACAATATAAGCGAAGGTGTATATGTATGCGACCCAAGCGGAAAATTTATGTTTGTTAATAAATTTATGACAAACATGAGAGGTATACCAAAGGTGAAATATATGTCAATGAATATTCACGACCTGCTGGAGAACAAGATTATTTCTGTGTGCAGTTTTGACATTGCCATAAAAGAAAAACGCGAGGCTACCGTGCTGCAGACATATACGGTGCCGGGCAAAAAGACAAAAAATTATTTTGCCATATCCACGCCGATATTTGATGAATTTGGAAAAGTAATATATGTAGTCACTAATATTAAGGACATTGACGTCTTTTTGGACGACTGTAATAATATAAAAAAGGATATTTACAAAGTCGGCCATTCTACAATAAAGACTTCATATCCGAAATCCTTTGTGGCTGAAAGCAAAAAAATGAAAAACCTTCTGGAGGTCGCAGATAATATAGCCGGCCTGGATTCCACCGTGATGCTTACCGGAGAATCCGGAGTGGGCAAGGATGTTCTGGCCAATTACATACACAACAACTCCATGCGCTCTAAAAAAGAGATGATACACGTTAACTGCGCCGCCCTTCCTGAAAACCTTTTGGAGGCCGAGCTGTTCGGCTATGAAAAGGGC
>CAUHBX010000029.1 GCA_959604475.1 uncultured Eubacteriales bacterium | reverse complement strand
ACTATCCTGACAATGTCTACCTCGTAGGAGACTCGACCAATGATTTGGACTTATCCAGCTCCTTTGTCAAGGATAATGTCCTTATAAGCGTACTTTCTGCGGTTTTTGTAATAATAGTGCTTATATTTACTTTTAAATCGGCAGGCCTGCCGGTGCTTCTTATTATGGTAATTGAGGGAAGCGTTTGGATAAACTTTTCCTTCCCTTATCTGACAGGCTCCAACCTTTTCTTTATGAGCTATCTTGTAGTTAGTTCCATACAGATGGGCGCGAATATAGACTATGCCATCGTTATAACCAACAGGTATCAGGAGCTTAAAAAGCAGATGCCAATAAAAGAGGCTATTGTTACAGCGCTTAATCAGGCGTTCCCCACAATATTGACTTCTGGCTCAATATTAGCGGCAGCAGGCATGCTTATCGGCAGGCTTTCATCTGACCCTGCGGTTTCCTCAATAGGACAGTGCCTTGGCCGCGGAACAATTATATCTATTTTTCTGGTTATGTTTGTGCTGCCCCAGATTTTGGTTTTAGGAGATATAGTAATAGAGAAGACAGCCTTTACTCTCAAGAAGCGTTCAGGTGTTCAAAGCAGTACGGGCAGTATGAGGGTTCATGGCAAGGTAAGAGGATATGTATCGGGCGTTATAGACGCCGAGGTGCATGGCATAATCAGGGGTTCAATCAGCGCTTTGGTTGAAACAGGGGGAATTGAGAATACCTCCCCAAAACTGTTGGAGAGCAAAAAAACAGAAAAAGCCGATAGTAAAGACGGAAAGGGGGAGTCAGACAATGAAGAGGCTTAAGGAAATTTGTGCTGTTATAACGGCAGCTTGCCTGACACTGGCCGCCGTTCCGGTTTATGCCGATGACGGCGAGGTCCATATCCAAACCGCTTATGACCTTAAGGAATTAGCTGTAAACTGCACTTTGGACTCGTGGTCAAGAGGTGTAACGGTTGTGCTTGACAATAATATTAATCTAAGCGGAAGCGGCTTTACCCCAATACCGACCTTCGCAGGAACCTTTGAAGGAAACGGATATACCATAAGCGGCCTTTCAATAACGGCCAACGAACCTGTCCAGGGTCTTTTCCGATATATACAGGAGGGAGCTGCGGTAAAGGACCTTACTGTTAAGGGATATATAAGCGAGGGTGAGGGAAAGGATACCTTCGGCGGCATAGCCGGAGTAAACAACGGCAGTATATTGAACTGCACGTTTGAAGGTAGCCTTGACGGCGACAGCATACTGGGCGGTATAGCCGGTATAAACGAGTCTGCGGGACGTATAGGCAACTGCGTGAGCGAAAGCGTAATAAGCTCACAGAAATACACCGGCGGCATAGCCGGTGAGAATTTCGGCACTATACTTAAATGCGTAAACCGAAGTAAAATAAATACTTCATCAAAGGAAAGCAAGCTGAACCTTGAGGATATAAGTCTTGACAATCTAGACACATCAATGGATGAAACGGCAAAGCCCCTAAGCGGACATACGGACACCGGCGGTATAGCGGGATATTCAGGAGGAATAATTCAAAGCTGCCAGAACTACGGGCAGATAGGCTACCAGCATATGGGATATAATATCGGCGGTATAGCGGGCAGGCAGGGAGGCTATATTTCAGGCTGCATTAACCACGCCCAGGTGCTTGGAAGAAAGGACGTGGGAGGAATAGTAGGCCAGGCGGAGCCGCATATTATTCTCAGATATTCTTCTGACAGTCTTCAGCAGCTGGATGCGGCGTTAAAGGAAATGCAGAGCTTGGTCAACAATATGCTTGACGATATAGACGGAACAACCTCAGCGGTATCCAACAGGGTAAGCTCAATATCAGGCTACGCCTCATCAGCAAGGGACAGCTCGAAAAGCCTTTTGGACCAGACCTCGGACTATCTCGATGATGTGAAGGACTTTGCCAATGAAAATATAGATGAAATAAATGATGTGAGCGCCAGAATTACCGACGCCTTTGACAGGCTTGTGCCTGTTATTGATGATATGAAGGATGCATCGTCGTTTATATCCGATGCCCTTGATGAGCTTAACGGCGCTATGGATAATTTTGACGACATATCAGATATAACGGACGAGGCGGCCGACAAGCTTGTCGAGGCAATGGAACACTTTAATTCGGCGACGGACAGCATAAATTCCGCGCTTGACAAAATTAAAGAAGCGGTACAGAAGGTGCTTGACAGCGCCGTATCCGGAGACCCGGAGGAAATAAACGCATCGCTAGCCGATTTGAAAACAGCTACCGACGGGCTTGCAGCTGCGCTAAACAGCAGGGGAGCGGCACTGAATGAGCTTAAGGAGGCCTTCCAGTCAATAGAGGGCTGGCCAATAGGCGATGAAAAGAAAAATCAGATTTTTGAGGCAATCGGCAGCCTTGCCGACAGCACTGCAAAAATGGGTGAAGCGTCAGGACAGATTGGAGCAGCCCTTTCCAAGCTTAACTCGGCGATGGATATTGACTGGGCTGTTGTAAAGGAGGCCTTCGGCAGTATTTCAGAAGTGCTTGACGATTTAAACAATGCCTCATCAGAGGCTAAAAAGGCTGTAAAGAACATTGCGGAAGCCCTGAAGGACGCAAAGGGTCTGTCAGGGGCATTTAATAAAATTGCGGACGGCGTGTCAGACGCGCTGGACTCTATGACTGATTCTTCAGACAATTTAACCTCCGCCCTTAAAAAGGCGAGAAACATTGTCAGGGATTTAGCCGATAAGGAACCAATAGAGTTTTCAACGCTTGACAGCGATTACCATTTGGATACACAGGACTTGTATTCGGCGTTAACGGGAATATCTGATGAGATAGAGGGGCTTAATTCGGATATTAAGACTTCAAGCGATACAATGACGGCTGACCTCAGGGCGATTAATAACAAGTTTAACGAAATAATGCGTATTATGCTTGACGCGCTTACTGCTGATGACAAGGATAAAACGATTTCTGATTTAACAATGGATACGTCAGATACGGATATTTACAAGGCTACTGACGGAAAGGTTGAGGGCTGCTCCAATATGGGAAAGGTCGAGGCTGACCTCAATGTAGGCGGAATTGTCGGTTCAATGGCTATTGAATATGACCTTGACCCCGAGGACGATATATCCTCAATCGGAAATACTTCTCTTAATTTCCGCTACGAAACCAAGGATATTGTTCTGGGCTGTAAAAATTACGGAACAATAGTTTCAAAGAAAAACTGCGTTGGCGGCATAGTCGGAAGGATGGATTTGGGAACCGCCGCCGATTGTGAGGGATACGGCTTTGTACAAAGCACCAGCGGAGACTATGCAGGCGGAATAGCGGGCCTGTCGGAGTCCTCAATTAGAAACTGCTACGCCAAATGCGTGCTTTCGGGAAATAACCGCCTCGGCGGAATAGCTGGAAAGGCTGATACTGTAACAGACTGCCGCTCCATTATAGATATACAGGAGCATATAGGAATGACGGGCGCAATAGCCGGGGAGGCCAAAGACTTGGAGGATATAAGGGGCAACTCCTTTATAAATACCGGCTGGGCCGGTATAGGCGGAATAAGCTATGAGGGCAGGGCAGTGCCCGTAAGCTATGACGATATGAAAGGGTCGGCGGGGCTGCCGGAGGACTTTTTGGAATTTACAATAAAATTCAGGGCAAACGGAAGCCTTATAAAAACTGTTCCATTCACCTTCGGAGAGGATTTATCCGGCTTGGTACTGCCTGAAATACCCGAAAAAAATGGCTTCTACGCTTCATGGCCTGACATAGACCTTTCGCACATGACGTTCAGTACGGTTGTTGAGGCTGAGTATAAGCCCTGGGTAAGCGTGCTGACAAGCGATGAAACCGGGGAAAACACGAAAAAACCGCTGGCGCTTGCGGAAGGTACCTTTACAGACGGTGCCAAAATAACGGCGCAGTACGGCGAGGCGGATAAGCTTCCCTCGGGGGCTATCAGCGGGGACGGCACAGTCGTTTTGAATGTAAGGCTTGTGGGGGACGGAATAGATGAGACCAGCGTAACAACCATACGCCTGTTAAAGGGCGGCGAAAATGTTAAGCTGTGGAAGCTTGAAGACGGCAAATGGCATAAGGCGGACGGAGAGGAAAACGGTAGCTATATAATTACCGATATGGCCGGAACAGATGCAGTATACTGCATAGCGCCGGCAACGGATTCTATAAAAGAATATATAGCCGCCGGAACGGTAATATTGCTTGGGACGGAATTTAAAATTAAAAATATTAAAAAAGCGGCCGGGTTCAAGAAAAAGAAATAAAATATAGTACGAGGTTATGAACAGCAGTATGAAGTAATGGAACGAAATGGGCCGTTTGACATTTCTGCGCGTAAATATTAGAATGAAAAAAACGGGTTATGCGCCATATGCCTTTGGCGGAGAAAGCGCACTTGGCAAATCGCAAGTTAAAAACATGGCAAAGAGCTTAGGGCAAACCCTAAGCTCTTTTTTTAAAGGAAAAGCTGTCCGTGGCGTTTCAGCTTCAGATATACGAAAACCATAATGGCGGCGCATATCCAGACTGCTTTTATTCCGATGTTATGGCTGGCGGCAAAGCCGACAATGACGCCTGCCGTAAAGAACATAATAACAAATATATAAACTCCCATATAAGTAAGATGGGCTTTATCGTTCTTTTCCCTGTAATGCCAGAAATGAATGACAGCCTGACGGAGGTTATTTGTGCAGAAAACTGTTGAAACTCCCTGTCCCTGCATACTCCTGAAGGTATTATACTGAAGCCCGGCAAGAAAAAATATGGGAAGCGCGGCTATCTTGCCGTTTATACTTGGTGAGACAAATCCGACAGCGGCCATGCAGAAGCCTTCAATTAACACACAATATGGAGGCCATTTTACTGAACCGATTTTCCTTGGCACAACCTCAGTAATTGATATTGCGCTAATGTACAAAATTATCGGTATCAGGCAGTAAAGCGCGCCGAACCAATTTTTTTCACACAGGCTGTTGAACAGCAGCACCAGGTTGCTTGTCTGGGCGTTGGCAAAAAGGCCGCTCATATTTGTATATGTATAAATCTCCAAAAAACCGCCGACGAATGCAAGCGGCAGATAAACTGAAAGCTCATGTCGGTAATTTTCAGTCATAATTTCACATCTTTTCTATTACGTATCCGTTTTCACTAAGGGCCTTTAGAGCCTTATCCTCGTTTACTTTTTTTATTAAAACGTAGTCGGTGTCAAAGGTGGACACAGCAAATATACCGATACACTTATCGGCCAATATTCTGGCTATTGGTGATAAAATCCCCGTAAGCGAAAAATCAAGCTGTCCTTCTATTCGGAATGCAGTCCAGCCATCCTCCCTTTCAAAGGTATTATTAGGCACAAATGCTGTCTCGCAGACTACGGAGTTTTCATTATCTGTCCTTGCCGTAAAAAGAAATTCACCGCCGATTTCGGTTATCCTGTTTACCTTGCAGACAGACAGCTCTTTGTTTAAAAATTGAAGCTTCATTTCACACCTCCATATTAAATTCCTCGGTAAAGGGATGGATAACCCCTTTTGTCTTATAGCCGACCAGCGTATCTACATTCACATCGTGGATACTGTTAAAGATGTTCATTTCCACAAGCGGATTCGTTTTTTTAAGCTCCTTGATAAGTTCCTTTGTCTCCGCACGTTTTGACGATACGTTTTCCTGGGCGACATTTTCGGTAAAGCGACAGGCGCATTGCAGAAATTCCAGTCCGTTATAGTTTCTCCACGCTATGATGGCGTCCTCATGTATACAATAAAGGGGACGTATCAGCTCCATTCCCTTAAAATTTGTACTGTGCAGCTTAGGGCGCATTCCCTGTATCTGAGCACCGTAAAGCATTCCCATAAGCGTTGTTTCTATAACATCGCTGAAATGGTGGCCAAGGGCTATTTTATTGCAGCCAAGGGATTGGGCCTTGCTGTAAAGATGGCCCCTTCTCATTCTTGCGCACAGGTAGCAGGGGCTTTTTGGTGTGCTGTTTGCAATATCAAAAATATCTGTATCAAATACCGTAACGGGTATTTCAAGAAGTGAGGCGTTGTCAATGATTTTTTGACGGTTGGCCTCATTATAGCCGGGGTCCATTACTATATACTCCAGCTCAAAGGGAAAGTCGGTAATGCGGTGCAGCAGCTGAAGCATTTTAGCCATAAGCATGCTGTCTTTGCCTCCGGATATGCATACAGCGATTTTATCGCCCTCCTGTATAAGCTCATAGCGCTTTATGGCTTCGGTAAAGGGCCTCCAAAGCTCTTTTCTGTATTTTTTTTGTATGCTGCGCTCTATCATCTGGCATTTGGTCAGTTCTCTTTTCATATGCGTTCACCTGCCGTTAAATCCTTAATTACTTCGGAGGCTATTATAAGCCCGGCAGCCGTCGGCACGAAGGATACACTGCCGGGTACAGACCTTTTTGACGTTTCCTCCTTGGCCTCAGACACGGGCGTTATGGGGGTTTCCTTTGAATAGACTACCTTAACACCATTAATTCCGCGTTTTTTAAGCTCATAGCGCATTACCTTGGCCAGCGGGCAGACAGAGGTTTTGGATATGTCGGACACCTCAAGCATTGTCGGCTCCAGCTTGTTTCCCGTACCCATTGAGCTTATTACAGGTACTCCGGCTTTTTTTGCCTCCTCTATTATGGCAAGCTTTGCACTTACGGTATCAACCGCGTCTATAACGTAGTCGTATGAGGTAAAATCAAACTCAGCTTTATTTACCGGAATACATTTACATGGGCCATAGGGTTGATATCAAGAATATGCTCCTTCATAACCTCGGTTTTCAGACGTCCGATTGTAGAATGAAGGGCTATTATCTGACGGTTTAAATTTGTAAGGCTCACCGTATCATTGTCTATCAGGTCAAAATGGCCAATTCCGGCCCTTGCCAGTGCCTCAGCCGCGCAGCCGCCTACACCGCCCAGGCCGAACAGCGCTATTTTAGACCTATGAAGCCTATCGACAGCAGCGCCGCCAATAAGCATTTCGGTTCTGGAAAATTGATTAATCATATGTTAAAGCCTCGCTTTTAATTCTTCTATTATTAATGGCTTGGGTTTTGGGGCAAAATGCCCTTCAATGCCCCAGTCAAAGTCAAGCTTCTCAAGTTCCGCTGTAAGTATGGCAAGCTTTTGCTTATTGTCAACCCACTGGTCCCTGACAAGCTCCTCACACAGACAGTCCCCGAAGAAAACCGTTTTTTCATTGGGAATATACACTATTGCGCTGTCATCAGTATGGGGGCTTGTAATTCTTTTAAATATGCATATCTGCTCACCAAGTTCAAGAGCCATTTCGTCTTTAAAGGCAATGTCGGCAGGCTTTACCTTTATAAGTGAAGCGTCCTTGTACTCCTGAATTATATGTGGCCTGCAAAACAGCGGAATTTTATCTTCCGCCACATACTGCTCCAAATCCTCAGCCGACCATTTCCACCTGGACATTTCCAAAAGTATGTTATTTGTTTCCTTAAGCGCTATTGAAACGGCACTTAGCGCATGTATACCGAAGCAGTGGTCCCAGTGGTGGTGCGTGACTACGGCGAAATGAGGCCGTGGCAGGCCTTCCTGGGATAATGCACGGTTATAGCTTTCTACGGTTTTTGCCGAATTGCCGGCTTCAACCATTAGGGAGAATTTTTTACCACGCACATAGCCCATGACAGGCCTGTCAGTTGCCCCATCAGGATTGGTATAGTAAATATTTTCAGTCAGTTTATTTAGCATAGCCTTCTCCTTACTTTACCTTGGCCCCGGGACATTTTTGTTTAATGAAATCCAAAAATTTGTCTCCGTTTTCGGAAATAAAGCCGTTTTTATCCACAAGGATTGCCATATTTTCAGGTATTTTAAGCACATATAGATTTTTGGTTTCCTTTATAAGCCTAATCCTGCTGTATTCTGTTTTTACAGCGCTGCCGGCCTGAAGATTTTTGCCTATTATAACATCGTCGTAAAAAAACACTCTTGTTTCAACTTCCTTGTGAAACAGCTCGCTGTTGCGCCTGTAGGCTTTTTTTGCGGATACAGACGCCCTTGTAAAGTAAATTAAAATCAAAAGTACTGTAAAAACCGCAAACAAAATGGCAAACATATAGTTTTTAATGTAAATAGCCGTTCCGGCCAATATAAGAAAAAAAGCTGCAAACATAAAACAGTATACTTTATACCATGTTGGCATAGTGGCCCTTGTCATCTCGCCTAAATTTTCCTGCGAATATATACAGGCATTTGAAAATATCGG
>CAUHBX010000028.1 GCA_959604475.1 uncultured Eubacteriales bacterium | reverse complement strand
ATAAAGCTCATCCCAAAATTCCATACTATCACTCCGAAAAATATAGATAAAATTAGTATACCAAATTTTACGCCTTTTGAAAACAAAAGCCTTCATTTTTAATTCAAAAAAGGTACCTCATGACAAATAAAACCATGAGGTACCTTTATTATTTAATAAGTCCAAAATACAAAAGAACGATTAAGCCCAGTATTATCCTATACCAGCCGAACACCTTAAAGTCATGCTTTTTAATGTAAGCCATAAGAAATCTTATAACAAGGACAGAAACAATAAACGCGGTAATCATACCCACGGCAAGTATGCCATACTCTATCGGCGTATAAGCAAATCCCAGCTTAACAACCTTTAATAGGCTTGCCCCAAACATAACCGGTATCGCAAGGAAAAAGGTAAATTCTGCAGCTACTGTCCTGGATACTCCTATAAGAAGCGCTCCCACTATTGTTGCGCCTGAACGTGATGTGCCGGGAAATACCGCCGCAATAAGCTGGAATACGCCAATAATAAGTGCTGTAGAATATGTAATGTCGCCAAGTCTTCTGACTCTGGGTTTCATTCCCCGGTTTCTGTTCTCAATCAGTATAAAGGCTATGCCAAATACAATGAGCGCTATGCCGACTGTCGTTGGATTATAAAACAAAGCATTTATTTTATCGTCAAAAAGCAGTCCGACTACAGCGGCGGGAACGCAGGCAACGACTATCTTAATCCACAGATTGATTATATTCATGTCTGTCCTGACATGCCCCCGTTCCTTTTTAAAGGGAAAAATTTTATTCCAGAATATAAGCACTACGGCAAGTATTGCTCCAAGCTGAATAACTACCTCAAACATTTCCCAAAATTCTTCGGATACCTTAAGAGGCATAAATTCATTTAAAAGTATCAGATGTCCAGTACTGCTTATAGGAAGCCACTCTGTAATTCCCTCAACTATTCCAAAAATTATTGATTTTAAAATTTCTAACATATTAAACCTCGCTATATAAAATTATTCCGCCCTTTCCATATTATAGGCGTCAGCTAATTCAGTATACGCCATATAATACCCTAATACAATTATTTTTTTCTTAATTCGTTTATTCCCATAAATACAAGGAAAACGGCAAATATTTTTCTTAATATCTCAGAGTCAAGAGCCACTGCAATAAATGAGCCCGCCACCGCGCCTATCAGCCCGTACAAAACGATTGGCTTCACAACGCTTTTTTCGACATTGCCGTTTTTGAAATGCGTAATAAGGGCAATTATTGCTGTAGGTATAAAAAATACCAGATTTATTCCTTGGAGTCCCTGCTGGCTTATATCAGTAAGCATTACCAGCGCAGGTATAAGTATAGTTCCGCCGCCGATACCCATACCGCTGATTATTCCGGCCAAAAGGCCCACTACAGCCAAAAGTATCATATAAACATCCTCACAGCCGCAGCAAGCATGGCCACACCAAATATTATATGAAGCCATCTTCCGGATATTTTATTAAGAAGTTTGGCGCCGATAAAGCCCCCTACAACTCCGCCGACGGAAACAGCGGCCGCCTCTGCCCACGGCACATCTGCCTTAAAAATATATATTGCAGCGGAAAGTACTGAAAGCGGAAGAATAATTGCTATTGCTGTCGCATGTGACTTATGAGCGTTTATATCAAGATATTTTTCCATACATGGCACAACTACCGTACCGCCGCCTGAACCGAAAAGCCCGTTGGCTAGTCCTGTTATTATGCCGATAAGTGCAGTTTTCTTTTTATCTGCCAATTTTCATCACCCATGCCTATTGTTGGCATTACAGGTCTTTAATATTCATTTTATCCATTTCTTTGTTTTTCCTTTTTCCCCTTCTTACGGCCAAATATATCGCTAAAAGTACTGCAGTAGGAATATTTGCCATTAGAAATACCGAAGCAACTGAAAAAATCATCTGCGACATCTTCATACCATCATAATATACAAGGCCGCATACCATTATTATTGAATACATTACGCTTATTGCAGGAATTATCAAACCAAGCCATTTGCTTTCGCTTTTTGACAAAACGTACTGAAGCGCTAAAACCCCTGCAGCTATCAAAAGAACGACAGCCAGTAAAAACGCAGTGCCAGCCATAATTATTCTTCCTCCTTTATTTTACGATACTCGTTAATCAAAATCTTAGCCGCCTCAAAATCCATACGTTCGTTTAGGGCAAGCTTTTTAATCAGAGCAACATAGGAATCCTCGTCCGTATTCTCGCTCATTTTAATTTTTTCAATTAGCCTGTCAAGACGCAGCCTTACTGTCGGATACGTCACATCATACTGCTTTGCCATTTCTTTAAGAGACCCTGAGGACAAAATAAACCGCTTTATGAATGCTATATCCTCTTCATCTAAATTTGACATCCAAATCGGCATAATTTCTACGGACATAAAATCAACCTCCTTTAATAAAATTAAAATAACATTTAATTTTATTAAAGTCAATATATATTTATTAATAAATTCTTAAATAAAATATATATTGACATCTTCATTCTATTGCGGTAGAATAAAAATGCAGTTATTCTATTGCAATAGAACATATTATTAAAGGGGAAAAATCTAATGAAAATAAAATTGTATGACAGTGAATTAAAAATCATGGAAATACTTTGGAGAAACGGTGACATGACTGCTAAAAGCATTGCTGAAATAACCAATAAAAGTATTGGCTGGAGCAAGACTACAACATACACGGTAATAAAGAAGTGTATAGACAAGGGGGCTGCAGAGCGTATTGAACCAGGCTTTGTCTGCCATGCTCTTGTATCAAAAGAAGAAGCCCAGCAGTACGAAACCCAAGAGTTAATTGACAAGATGTATGACGGCTGCGCTGACCAGCTTGTTGCATCCATTCTAGGAAACAAAAAGCTTAACAGGCAGGAAATCGAGCGTCTGAAAAAATTGGTCGGCGATTTGAAATGAGGTGGGCTATTTGATTGATACGGTTCTGAGGATGTCTATACAGGCTTCTGTTCTGATACTCGCAGTAATAGCGCTAAGGCTTATTTTACTAAATATTCTTCCTAAAAGAACCTTTCCTGTTCTTTGGGGAATTTCGGTTCTCAAGCTTTTAGTTCCATTTTCCGTTAATTCCGGAATAAGCATATTTATTCTGCTTGAAAAATTCAGAAGTGCTGCCTCACCGGAATTTACAGAAATAATTCCGGCTTCCAACTTTCCGCAGCTCAGCCAGACTTCAACTGAAATATCGGGACATGGTTCAATATTATCTCCCCTATTTACAATTTGGCTTTTGGGATTAATCGTATGTTCATTATTTTTCTTTTATACTCATTTTAAGTGCAGAAGGATATACAACGAGTCCGTACCTGTTGATAATGAGTACCTGGCGGGCTGGCATCAGGACCACAGGAGCCTAAGAAATATTGAAATCCGCCAGTCGGATAGAATATGTACTCCATTAACCTATGGAATAATGGCTCCGGTAATACTGCTGCCTAAATCAATGGATTTTTCAGATAGTAAAACACTGGGGTACGTGTTATGTCACGAATATAGTCATATAAAAAACTTTGATATTCTACTGAAACTGTTTCTTGCCGCGTCGTTATGCGTACACTGGTTTAATCCATTTGTTTGGTTAATGTATTATTTCTCAAGCCGGGATATAGAATTAGCCTGCGATGAGTCAGTTATATGTGAACTTGGGACTGAAACGCGTTCCGGCTACGCTATGGCATTAATTATCCTTGAGGAACAGAAAGCAGGCATTCCGGCAATTTACAGCAGCTTCAGCAGAAGTCCGATAGAAGAAAGGATTGGTGCAATTATGAAATCTAAGAAGCTTACAGCAACGGCATTTGCCCTCTCAGCTATATTAATTATAGGAACTACAACGGTATTTGCTACCTCAAAAGAAGATACTTCCACAGCTTATAACAGCGGTTCTTATCAAAGCAATGAACAGGATAATAAAGAACTTCTTGACAGCTATAAAAAATTCGGAATATCCTATGATACCAAAGGCAATATGTATTTTAAAGGGGAGGCAGTTCGGTATTTCTGGGACGGATATGAGCTGGATGAAAACACAATGACCAGATATAGTTTCTATAATGACAGCGGAACTGTTGACGTTCATACCGTCAGAGATATTAAGGATAATGGAGACGGCAGCATTGACCCGTTTGGCGAATTGACAGATATACTTTCATATTCAAAGGCTGAATTTGACGCGAGAGATATTGACGCAAGGAATATTGAAGCGATAGAAAATTCTTCTATTGAAACATCCGTAAATTCTAAAGACAATATCAGCTACAGTAATATTGATAATAGCACTGGCAATGTCATAGAGGCCACATCTGTTGAGGACGGCAGCAGTACTTCCTCCGGCGGAAGAACCTTTGAACAGATTTTTTCAGATTATGAATCCTATGGTCTAACATACAAAAGCACAAGTTCCGGTTTGGGAAATGTATATCTTAACGGAGAGCTTGTTAAGGCGTTTATCGACGAGAAAGACGGCGGAGTATTCTCCTTCCACTCAAATGACGGCGGCAGCCTGATTGTAAGGACTGTATATGACGAAAGTGGAAATCTAATTAGCCTCAAAAATGAATAAAAAGCAGCGGAGGCTAAAGCCTCCGCTGCTTTTTTAAATTAATGCTTTCGACAGTTGTTCTATACTCCCTACCTTAATATCAGCATACTTAAGCTCTTTTGTATTGCCATAGCCGTACAGGCATCCTATCGACTTTATTTTATTTCTGACAGCAATTTCTATATCGGAATATCTGTCTCCAATTATTATATACTGCCCGTCATATCTGCCTTTAACAGTATCAAACACCTTGTATTTTGGAACAAATCCAAAATCTTCAGTACAGTAAAAATCGGCAAAATATTTATCCAGCTTAAAATGCTTTATGTGCTCCTGCATATAGTCCCTTTTACAGCTGCTTAAAAATGTGAGCCTGTATTTATCCTTAAGGCCTGATAGCATCTCTGGCACTCCCTTATACAGCTCCGCATTACCGGCCTGTATAAGCACCAGCATATTTGCTCCTATAAATAAGCTGTATTTGTCCTTCTTTTCCTGCGGCAAATCGGGCCGGAACTCTTTCCACATACTCTTGATATCCATGCCTATATAGCTTTTTATCTCATCTTCAGAATACTGACCCACATTCTCACCGTCAGCTTTCATCAATTCACAGCATTTTCGAAATGACGGTATATAAATCTTCATACTGTCATGCAAGGTTCCGTCATAATCAAAAACAAGATTTATCATAATCCCATGCCTTTAATTAAATTTACCATCTCTATGGCACCCAGAGCACAGTCATAGCCCTTATTTCCCGCCTTAGTTCCCGCGCGCTCAATCGCCTGTTCTATATTGTCTGTTGTCAGTACGCCAAACATTACGGGCACACCGCTGTTAAGCCCTGCCTGGGCAATCCCTTTTGAAACCTCTGCGCAAACATAGTCGTAATGCGAGGTAGACCCTCTTATAACAGCTCCTAACGCTATAACTGCGTCATATTTCCCTGATGAAGCCATTTTTGACGCCACAAGCGGTATCTCAAACGCACCTGGCACCCATGCCAAGTCAATATCATCTTCATTTACGTCATGCCTTTTAAGCCCATCCACAGCTCCTCCGATAAGCTTTGACACGATAAACTCATTGAACCTCGCGGCTACAATTCCTACTTTAATGCCCTTTGATACTACATTTCCTTCAAATACTCTCATTTATTTTTTCCTCCTCTTATTTCAAATGAAGCATATGTCCCATTTTATCCTGCTTTGTTTTCATATAAAATTCATCGTATTTTGTAAGCTCAATTTCTATAGGGACCCTTTCGACTATTGAAAGGCCAAAATCAGAAAGCCCCTCAATTTTTTTTGGATTGTTGGTAAGAAGCCGAAGTGTCTTAGCCCCAAGGTCTCTTAAAATCTGCGAGCCAATATAATACTCTCTTAAATCCTCATCAAAACCCAGCGCAAGATTAGCTTCAACCGTATCCAGCCCTTTATCCTGAAGCTCATAAGCTTTAAGTTTGTTTACAAGGCCTATTCCGCGCCCCTCCTGCCTCATGTAAAGCAGTATTCCTCGGCCTTCCCTTTCTATCTGCCTCATTGCCTGCGCAAGCTGTTCTCCGCAGTCGCATTTAAGCGAGCCAAAGGCATCTCCGGTAAGACATTCCGAATGAACTCTGCAAAGTATATTCTCTCCGTTTCCGACGTCTCCCTTAACAAGCGCCACATGGTGCTCGCCGTTAAGCTTATTGACATAGCCGTAGGCTATAAAATTGCCATGCTTAGTAGGCATTTTTGTCCTTGCAACGCATTCTACCAGTCTGTCATTTACCTTTCGGTATTGCTGCAGCGCCTTTATAGTAATAAATTTCATATTAAATCTGTCAGCCAGCTCAAGAAGCTCGGTCTTTCTCATCATCGTACCGTCTTCCCTCATTATTTCGCAGCACAGGCCGCATTCCTTAAGACCTGCCAGACGCATTAGATCCACAGTGGCCTCTGTATGCCCGTTCCGTTCTAAAACACCGTTTTTCTTAGCCAGGAGTGGGAACATATGTCCCGGCCTTCTAAAATCCTCGGGCTTGGCATCATCGTCAATGCATTTCATAGCCGTTATTGAACGCTCAGCCGCCGATATGCCCGTTGTAGTGCTTACATGGTCAATAGATACTGTGAAGGCTGTTTCATGGTTATCCGTATTATTTGATACCATCTGCGGGAGCCTGAGTTTATTTATGTATTCACTGCTCATAGGCATACATATAAGCCCTTTGCCGTGCATCGCCATAAAGTTTATGTTTTCTGTCGTAGCCGACTCAGCCGAGCATATAAAGTCGCCTTCATTTTCTCTGTCCTCATCATCTGTTACTAGAATTATTTTACCTTTTTTAAGGTCTTCAAGTGCTTCTTCAATTGTGTTAAAGCCTTTCATTTTTTGTCCTCCTTTAAAATCCAGCTTTTGTCAAAAATTCTTTTGTTATTGCTGTTTTATTTTCTTTTTTATTGCTTTCAACTTTTAAAAAATGCTCAATATATTTACCTAAAGCATCATTTTCGAGATTAACCGTATCTCCAGGCTTTTTAAGTCCAAGAATTGTTTTGCCTGCGGTATGAGGTATAAGCGATACAGCAAAATCAGTATCGCTGACCTTTGCTACCGTAAGACTTACACCGTCTATGGCAACCGAGCCCTTCACAATTATGTACCTCATTACCTTTGGGCCGGCTGCGATAGTATACCATAGAGCGATGTCGTCCTTATCAATTTTTGTTATTGTACCTGTACCGTCTATATGGCCTGAAACAATATGCCCTCCAAAGCGTCCGATGGCAGGCATTGCCCTCTCCAAGTTTACGTCAGACCCTATCTTCACACTTCCCAAGCTGCTTCTTAAAAGTGTCTCGTTCATTACATCGGCCGTGAAATGTTCGTTGGTATAGCCTGTTACTGTAAGGCATACACCGTTTACCGCCACACTGTCGCCAAGCTTTAAATCGCTGAATATTACTTTTCCTCCTATCGTAAGCCTGGACGACTTTGCACCCTTTTCCACCTTAATTATTTTTCCTATCTCCTCTACTATCCCTGTAAACATCATCTCACCCTCCATTCAATTAAAATATCCTCTCCGAATGTTGATATTTTAGGCTCACCAAGAATAAAGGCATTTTCTGGGAGGCTGATTCCTATGCCGCTTACCGGCGTTTTTGCTTTTTCCCCTCCGAATATTTTAGGCGCTATATAGCATTGAACCTTATTAACTATCCCGGCCTCTAATGCGCTGTAATTAAGCTGGCCTCCTCCTTCCAGAAGAATACTGTCTATTTTAAGCCTTCCAAGTTTAATCATCAGGTCGTTTAAATCAACATGACCGTATTTAGCTGATGTGTTCAGTATTTTTACTCCTCTGCTTTAATATCTTCTGTGTACTCTTAAATCATTGGTTATGGTGGCTATATATGTTGGAATATCACCTGCTGTTTTTACAATATTTGAAGTCAGCGGCGTCCTGAGTGAGGAATCGCATATAATTCTTATTGGGTTTCTTCCTCCCGGCAGCCTGCAGGTAAGGAGTGGGTCGTCTGCAAGCACAGTGCCTATTCCAGCCATTATTCCCGTATACCTGAGCCTGCTTTGCTGTACGTTAAATCTTGCCTCTTCACCCGTTATCCATTTGGAGGCTCCTATTTTTGTGGCTATTTTACCATCGGCTGTCATTGCATATTTCATGGCAAC
>CAUHBX010000027.1 GCA_959604475.1 uncultured Eubacteriales bacterium | reverse complement strand
TCATCGCTTTCAAGGACCATGTTCGCACTTCCCAGCACGGTCTGCGCTGTCAGCTCCAACGCCTGTTTTTTAGGCATTCCGGCTTTTACAGCCGCTCTGGCAAGCGCGTCGATATAAAGGTAAGCAAAGGCAGGGGCGGCACCGCCGATTACGCCGTGTATTCCAAAAAGCTTTTCAGGAAGCTCAGTAATGGAGCCGACTGTTGAAAACAGGGCTTTGACGGTTTCCTTATGCTCATCTGTTGCGGAGGCTGTCGCGCAGAATGCGCTCGTCGCGCAGCCGGCCTTGGCGTTTATATTTGGCATTACCCTTATTATGGGAAGCTCAGGTGAAAGCATATTTTCAAGAAATTCAAGGCTTTTACCCGCGGCTATCGAAATTACAAGCGGCGATTTTTTAAGAATTATATCCCTGACTGGAGCAGCCGCATCTGCCAGAACGTTAGGCTTAACAGCTAATATGAGCACGTCCGATGCCTCTATAACCTCCTCTGTGCTTCTGCACACGTTTATGCTGCATATCTGTGCCAGCTTTTCCGCCGCGGGCCTGTGGAGGTCGTATACATATATATCGCTGCCGTTAAAGCTTCCTGTACCGACAGTCATTCCCTTTATAATGGCGCCGGCCATATTTCCAGCGCCGATAAATCCGTATTTCATAAATAACCGCTCCTTTTGTTTTTGATTTATTATACCATTGTACAGGAACGACATACAAGGTTTTTAAGGGAAGACAGGATATTCTGCCGGAAGTTCAGCCCAGCCGGTGTATAAATATTTCCGTTTATATGGTAAAATAAAAATATGGAGATGATTTAATGGAAAAACTCACCGATTTGCATACACATTCCACTGCGTCAGACGGTACCTTTTCTCCGTCAGAGGTTGCGGAACTGGCAAAGGATGCCGGACTGGCCTCTGTTGCTCTTACCGACCATGACACTACGGATGGCCTGGATGAATTTATGGAGGCGGGAAAAAGGCTTGGGATTGAAACAATACCCGGAATAGAGCTTGCCGCGGGATACAAGAATACCGAGCTTCATATTGTGGGGCTTTTTATTGATTATAATAGCAGTACGCTTAAAGAGAGTATGGAGTTTATCGTTAACGAAAGAAATGAGAGAAACAAAAAAATGATAAAGGCTCTAAGCCGTATCGGCATAGAAATTTCGCTTCGGGAGCTTGAGGAAAACGCAGGCGGAAATATAATAACGAGGGCCCACTACGCGAATGTGATGGTTAACAGGGGCTATGTCAAAAATAAAGAAGAGGCTTTTGACAGATATATTTCCTCGGGACGCCCTGGCTATGTTAAACGTGAGACACTCACGCCGAAAACCTGTATTGAGGTTATAAGAAAATCAGGCGGCATACCCGTTCTCGCACATGCTACGCTTTACGGCTACGGCTATCTTGAGATACACAACCTTGTGGGCGAGCTTAAGGGATATGGGCTTATGGCAATGGAAACGATATATTCAACATATACTCCCAGGCAGTCGGAGGAGCTTAGGAAGATTTGCGAATATTATAAGCTTATGAAATCAGGGGGAAGCGATTTCCATGGACTTAACAAGCCCGATATAAAAATAGGTACAGGCAGGGGAGCGCTTAAAATTCCGCAGTCCTTTGCGGACGAGATGAAAGACATATTAAAGTAATATCCTTAATATACTTGTATTAGTAACTGACGGCTTAGAGCGGGTTTTAATACATTATATAGCGGGAGGATGTTATTTTGTTTAAGTCTGAGAAAAAGAAACCGGTAAAAAAGGAAAAATGTGTCCGTAAAGATAAAAAGGACGACATGCCGTTTATTTCTGCTGTTTTGAAGGGAATAGGCATCGGCCTCGGAATTACATGTATAGTTTTTGTAATATGCGCCCTTATTCTAACCTATACCAATGTCAGCGATGCCTATATCGGAATAGTCTCTACCGTTTGCACCGCTGTTTCAGCCCTGGCGGCGGGCTTCATCTGGTCTAAGGCATACGGGAAAAAGGGGCTTCTTATTGGAATTGCCGCCGGACTTATATACGGCGTAATCCTTCTTGCCATAAGCCTTATCGCAGGCGGCGGACCCCTCTCCCTGGGTACACTCACCTGCCTTGTGGTTGCCGCGGCAGGCGGCGGAATAGGCGGAGTGCTTGGCGTAAATACGAAATAGGCAATATCCGTAAATTTGGACTTTGCAAAAGAGAAAAAATATGATACAATTGAAAAAAATATGTATATTTTATGGGAGGTTACATAAATGAAACACATTAAAACTTTAAATAACGCTATGCTTAAAGAATCTTTAGCAAAGGGCGGCTGCGGCGAGTGTCAGACATCCTGCCAGTCAGCATGCAAAACAAGCTGCACAGTAGCTAACCAGCCCTGCGAAAACAGATAATTAAAACTGATATCAGAAACAGCAGAGTGCCGACTATGTCGGCACTCTTGTACTGTACAGAGGAAAGGGAGAAAAACTTATGCTTCACAAATTTTCCATGAACGGAATTAACGTTCTTATGGATGTTTTAAGCGGCGCGGTTCATGCCGTAGACGATGTGGTTTATGATATTGCAGACCTGTATCCCGAAACAGATGCCTGTGAGCTATACGAAAAATTCGCTGGTAAATACAGCGCTGAGCAAATAAAAGAGGCTGTTGACGAGCTGGAGGAGCTTAAGACGGCAGGAATGCTGTATACAGAGGATGAGTATGAGCAGGTGCTTGAGCAGATTAAAAACCGTGCGCCTGTTATTAAAGCCCTCTGCCTGCATGTTGCGCATGACTGCAATCTGAAGTGCCGCTACTGCTTTGCCGAGGAGGGCGAGTACCATGGCAAACGCTCGCTTATGAGCGCTGAGGTAGGCAAAAAAGCCATTGATTTTATAATCGCCAACAGCGGCAACAGGAGAAACCTTGAGGTAGACTTCTTCGGTGGTGAGCCCCTTATGAATTTCGAGGTCGTAAAGGATATAGTTGAATACGGCCGCCAGCAGGAAAAGCTGCATAACAAGAATTTCAGGTTTACTATAACAACAAACGGAATACTGCTTGATGATGAGAAGCAGAAATACATAAATGAAAATATGCATAACGTCGTTCTTAGCATGGACGGAAGAAAAGAAATAAACGACCTCATGCGTCCAAGGGCAGGCGGACAGGGAAGCTATGACGCGGTAGTTCCTAAATTTCAGAAGCTTGCAGAGAGCCGAAACCAGACGGACTACTATCTAAGAGGCACGTTCACCCATC
Organism: uncultured Eubacteriales bacterium; assembly: GCA_959604475.1. Classification (GTDB taxonomy): domain Bacteria; phylum Bacillota; class Clostridia; order Lachnospirales; family Anaerotignaceae; genus Metalachnospira. The sequence goes on along the minus strand of CAUHBX010000027.1, from coordinate 5,761 downwards.
ATAATCTTGACTTCTCAAAGGATGTCCTGCATGTGGCCGACGACCTTGGCTTTAAGCAGGTATCGGTTGAACCTGTGGTTGCCGAGGCCACGGAGGATTACGCAATCCGCGAGGAGGACTTGGAAACGATTTATAACGAGTACGAAAAGCTTGCCCAGGAGCTTTATATCAGGCATAAGACAGGCGAGAAGGATTTTAACTTTTTCCACTTCATGGTTGACCTGACAGGCGGCCCATGCGTTGCGAAAAGGCTTTCGGGCTGCGGCAGCGGAACTGAATACCTTGCCGTAACACCGGAGGGAGACCTGTACCCATGCCACCAGTTTGTCGGCCAGGAGGAATTTAAAATCGGAACAGTATTTGATGGAATACAGAATACTGAACTCCGTGAGGAATTTGCCAACTGCAACGTTTATACTAAGCCGGAATGTAAAAAATGCTGGGCTAAATTCTACTGCAGCGGCGGCTGTATGGCCAACGCAAACAACTACGGCGGCAGTATAATGAATACATACGATATAGGCTGTAAGCTCCAGCGCAAGAGGATTGAATGCGCTATTATGATTAAGGCTAAGCTCATGCTGGACGAAATGGACTGACATAAAATAATTTCGACAGGGGATATGATATGAGCACTTTTTCACTGAAGGTTACAGCCTTAATCCTTATGGTTATAGACCATATCGGGTATTATTTTGAAGGGACTCCGTACTGGTTCAGGCTTATCGGAAGGGGAGCGTACCCGCTGTTTTTATTCTGTATGGTGTGGGGATACCATTATACGAGAGACCGTAAAATGTATCTTTTGAGACTGTATATAATGAGCCTTTTTATGAGCTTTTTTATGTATACGGTTGACGCTCGATTTGTTAGTGCATATGGCTACGGAAATCACAATATTTTTGTACCGATGCTTTTGATAGGAGTCATCGTCAGTACAATAGAGACATTTCAAAGGGACAGGCATATGGGTTATCTGATGCTGGCAGGCATTTTTCTGGTTCAGGTGCTGTATAGTGTTCTGCCGATGTTTATCCCTTTATTACGCAGCCTCAGCGGAGACGTGCTTACAGGGATAATACCAAATCTTGAGCTTAATGAATATGGCTCCATGTTTGTCATTCTCGGCGTTATTATGTATTTTACAAAGGAAAATAAGAGCCTGCTTACAGCTGTTTATATTCTGTTTTGTATGATACAGTTTTCCGGGGACCTGCTTTATTACGGAGTTATTAACCAGTGCTTTATGATAATTGCCCTGCCGCTTATGCTTAAATATAATAACAAGAAGGGGCCGGGACTTAAATATTTCTTTTATTTTTTCTATCCGGCCCATACGTTTATTTTGTTTTATCTGGCTAATTTCGTCCTATAGGCTTAAAAAAACAGGTGTTTTTTACACCTGCTTTTATTTTTATTCTACTTTAGGAAGTCCGGCAAATCCAGCCTCAAGGTCTGCGTCCGTTGGAATATAGTCTGTCATACAGCCGTTATTGTATTTTTCATAGGCTGTCATATCAAAGTAGCCAGTTCCGGTAAGACCAAAGAGTATGGTCTTTTCCTCTCCTGTTTTTCTGCATTCAATTGCTTCGTCGATTGCGGCCCTTATGGCATGGCTGCTTTCAGGTGCGGGAAGTATACCCTCTATACGGGCAAATTTCGTGGCTGCGTCAAATACCGAGGTTTGCTCAACAGAACGGGCTTCCATCAGACCGTCATGGTAAAGCTGGGAAAGAACAGAGCTCATGCCGTGATAGCGGAGGCCTCCGGCATGGTTCGGCGAAGGTATAAAACCGCTTCCAAGGGTGTACATTTTCGCGAGGGGGCATACCATGCCGGTATCACAGAAATCATAGGCGAATTTTCCCCTTGTAAGGCTTGGGCATGAAGCCGGCTCCACAGCTATAAACCTGTAGTCAGCCTCACCACGGAGCTTTTCGCCCATAAACGGAGATATAAGGCCGCCCAGATTAGAGCCTCCGCCGGCACAGCCTATAATAATATCAGGCTTTATGCCGTATTTATCGCAGGCAGCCTTTGCCTCAAGTCCAATTACTGACTGGTGGAGAAGAACCTGATTAAGTACGGAGCCAAGGACGTAACGGTAGCCTTCCATGCCTGTGGCGGCCTCGACAGCCTCCGAAATTGCACAGCCAAGGGAGCCGCTTGTACCGGGATGGTCCTTAAGGATTTTTCTTCCTATATTAGTCGTTTCAGAGGGAGAAGGGGTAACGGATGCACCGTATGTGCGCATTACTTCGCGGCGGAACGGCTTCTGCTCATAGGAAACCTTAACCATATAAACCCTGCAGTCAATTCCAAAAAATGAGCATGCCATTGAAAGGGCTGTTCCCCACTGTCCAGCTCCGGTCTCGGTGGTTACTCCTTTAAGGCCCTGCTGTTTTGCATAGTATGCCTGCGCAAGGGCGGAGTTAAGCTTGTGACTGCCGGAAGTATTGTTGCCCTCAAATTTATAATATATCTTTGCTGGGGTATTCAGCGCTTTTTCAAGGTTATATGCCCTCATAAGGGGAGAAGGGCGGTACATTTTATAAAATGAGAGTATTTCTTCTGGTATATCAAAATACGGTGTAGTGTCGTCCAGCTCCTGTTTAATAAGCTCGTCGCAGAATACTGGGCGAAGCTCCTCAAATTCCATAGGCTTATGGGTGCCGGGATTAAGAAGCGGGGCCGGCTTGTTTTTCATATCGGCACGGACATTGTACCATTGCTTGGGCATTTCACTTTCTTCAAGATAAATTTTATAGGGTGTTATTTCTGACATAGCTGTTGCTCCTTTCGTATTTGAATATAGTTTCTGAAAATAAAAAAACCTCTTGTCCTGTTATAGGACAAGAGGTATAAAACTCCTGCGGTGCCACCTAATTTCGCCGGTACATGATATACAGACGCGCCTTAACTGCATACTAACATATGCGCTCCGCGCTAACGTGCGGATTACCGTCGCCCCTACTGGCCTAAGCTTTCGGTTTGCCCTCGTAAGTCCATTCATCAGTCCGTCATTACCATACTCTCAGCCTATATGGTTCTCTGTAAAATGATTAGGTATGATTACTACTCTTACTCTAAGGTTTATTGTATAGTGACTATTATTACACGCAGCAGCTTTTTTTGTCAAGTAGTATTTTTAAATTAACAGCGGGATATTATCCCGCTGCTGTAATTATTAATCGCCAAGCCTTATTACAGTTAGCGTCGTATTGTTTATTGTAAAGCCATCTTCTTCTGCAACAACATGCAGTGTTACAGGTGCAGCCGTTACCTGGAAAGGTACTGAGAAGGAAAGAGTAGCTGTTTCCGAAGATGCTGTAAAGGTATGGCTTGCTATAGCTCCTGCGACAGGAGTATTGTTTTCTTCAAGGTGCATTGTAAGTGTAGCCGGAATACTCGTACCTGCGCTTACGGACACGACAGTATGGGAAGTTGCCTGATATACGCCGTTCTGGTTTATTAAAATGTCGGCCGTACCTGCTGTATGCGTTATTGATGTTCCCAAAAGAAGAGGGTTCTCATTAAAAATGAGAGGTGTATTTGCTGTAGTAGTCTGGTTGGTTGAGTCGACGGTTGCTAATACGTCCGGTGTTCCTGCCGCTCCGCTTTCCCCTCTTGGAATTACAAAATCCAACACAGCGTCCTGTTCAGTTCCTGTGTTTATAACTTCGGCGTTGGTTCCGGGGTCTCCTGTTGTAACAGTGCCGATGTTTATTGTGGCGGCTGTTCCCTGGGGACCTTCAGGACCTTGAGGACCCTCGGGCCCCTGCGGACCTTCCTCTCCTCTTGGCAGAACAAAATCGAACACAGCGTTCTGGTCAGTACCAGAGTTAGTAATTTCAGCATCAGAACCGGGAGCGCTTGTTGTAACAGTACCGACTGTTATAGTAGCTGCTTCTCCCGGGTCTCCTTTAGGGCCGGTAGGGCCGGTAGCGCCGGTGGCACCAGTAGCACCGGTAGGGCCTGCAGGGCCCTGGGGGCCTTCATCACCAGTATCTCCTTTAGGGCCGGTAGCTCCGGTAGCACCAGTAGGGCCGGCTTCGCCCCTGGGAATTACGAAATCGAATACAGCGTTTTGGTCAGTACCGGAGTTAGTAATTTCAGCGTCAGAACCGGGAGCGCTTGTTGTAACAGTACCGACTGTTATAGTAGCTGCTTCGCCAGGGTCACCCTTGGGACCGGTAGCACCCGTAGCACCAGTGGCACCGGTAGGGCCTGCAGGGCCCTGCGGGCCTTCTGGACCCTGTGCTCCTGTGTCACCGGGTTCACCTCTGGGGATAACAAAATTAAATACCGCGTTTTCAGGTGTTCCTGTGTTGGTTATCTGTACATTTGTTCCTGGGGCTCCTGTTGATACTCTGCCGACAGTAATGGTAGCGGCGTCTCCGGTATCGCCTTTATCACCTTTATCGCCCTTATCACCGGCATCTCCCTGATCACCTTTCTCACCTTTTTCTCCCTGTGGTCCGGGAAGTCCGGGCATACCGGGATCTCCTTTGTCACCTTTAGCTCCAGCGGCACCGGTAGCTCCGGTGTCACCCTTGTCTCCCTTATCCCCTTTATCACCTTTGGGACCCGGGCAGCAGCACTGGCAGCATGGCTCGGGCGGGCAAGGAGGAGCAGGCGGCCATGGACAGCTGGGCCCTCCGCATGAACCTGTGCCGCAGCCGCACTGGGCCGTGCTGCTTTCTGTATCGTACATGGATTTCCTGCGTTCAAAACATTCAAAATCGTTAGTCATATATAATTTTCCCTTCTTAATGTTTCTATACAATATTCAAGATGGATAAGCTGTGTTACAAAAAAAGAACCGATTTTGTTATCGGTTCTCTTTTCTAAGCCTTTTATTTGCATACATTTTTTTATCCGCGCGGTTAATACAATCTGTTATTGTATCGGATTTAATAAGCTTTTCAAATCCTACCGCAAAGTCAAGCTGTATCGGTGCGGCCATGTTATACTCTTTTATTTTATTATACATGCTGTCTATTCTATTCTGAAGCTCAGGTTCGCTTATACCTGTTAAAACAGCGGTAAACTCGTCTCCTCCAATACGATAGACGCCTCCGAATTTTCCTAGGTAAATATTAAGGAAATCAGCAGTTTGACATATTATGCCATCACCAGCCTCATGCCCGTATTTATCGTTTACCTGCTTTAGATTGTTTATATCAGCACATAAAAATATAAGGCCGTTCGGGGGAACTCTCATAGCCGCCAGCTTATTCAGCTCATTATTCAGGGCGGTTCTGTTATACAGCCCTGTAAGCCCGTCCTTAAAGGCAAGGGATTTGTAAAAGTCCGATTTAATATTCTCTTTATATGCATTTAAAATATCGCTTAAAACATGCACAGCCTGAATAATCAGGAAAAACAGCACTCCAAGCTGCAGGAAGAAGGTGTTGCTAACACTCTCGATTTTACCTGAATAGTGTATGGCCGCGTCTATTGCCAGCCCTAAGGCAACAGGGATAACGCTGATAATCAGGCATTTTTTATCAGGATTAAAGCTTCTTGGTGTTAATGCCAGGGATGCAATAACAAGTATAATGGATATGGCGTAGCATATATGAGTTACAAAAAGCAGCTGCCTTAAATCCATTATCCCTAAAAAGTTTAGCACTGGCTGAACCACGAGGTTTAAACACAATGCAGCCGTTACAAAGGTATATGCTTTGGAGAACTTCTGGTGTACCTTATTTTTAATGAACGCTGTAATTGGTATTGGTATAGCCGCAAATCCTATGAA
>CAUHBX010000026.1 GCA_959604475.1 uncultured Eubacteriales bacterium | reverse complement strand
CCTATAACAAGACCCGCAAGCAACAGCAGTATAAGTGTCAGCCTGCCCGAATCTCTTCTCATAATTACGCCTCCCACCGTTCATTTACTGATAAATTGTATCAAATTAGTTTTTATATTTCAACACAAAAAGGAAATTTTGTTTCAGCCACCTATTTCAGACATATCGTGTTCCTCAGTTATATTTTGTCGCTGGTCAAAGCAATGCTTTCTAGGTTTATTTTTTATTACCCTTTCAAAGACCCTTTTAAGTTCCTCCGTTTCGCCATTTCTTAGCGTTTCCCTGATGCTTTCTCCGTCACCATAGCAAAGGCATGCTTTTAGAAAGCCCTCAGACGTCAGCCTTACTCGGTTACATCCATCACAGAACGCTCCATGTACGGCATTTATAAAACCGATGCTTCCCACAAAGCCGGGTATATGATAATATTCTGCCGGACCGGCTCCTATATGCCTGCTGTCACTTACAACACCTTCATATTCAGAACGCATTTTATTAAAAACTGTTTCACAGCTTATAGAGTCAAAATATTTTCCCTCACCTATAGGCATCATTTCAATAAACCTAACATCTATTGGAAGCTTTTCAGCCATTTTAATTATGTCAAAACAATCATCAATATTTTCCTTTAAAACAACTGTATTAATTTTCACCTTTATGCCTGCCTCTAAAGCAGCATTAATCCCTCCAAGCGCTTTATCCAGCATATCATAGCCGGTAATATTTTTATATTTGTTCGCATCAAGAGTATCAAGGCTGACATTAACCCCATCAAGTCCGGCCTTTACAAGTTCAGGAATGTTCTCCTTTAGCAGTATACCGTTTGTTGTCATTGTAACACTCTCTATTTGTTTTATTGACCTTATCATAGCTACGAGCTTTTCTATTCCTAGCCTTACAAGAGGCTCCCCTCCTGTTAACCTTATATACTTTATGCCTAAATCTGCAGCTGCTTCACAGGCGCGTGCTATTTCTTCAAACGTCAAAATTTCTGGCATTGGTATATTTTTTATGCCTCTCGGCATACAATATCTACAGCGCAGATTGCACCTGTCAGTGACAGAAACACGCATATATTCTATTTTTCTGCCGAAAGAATCTATCATAACAACACCTCTTAGGTATTATAACGCCCTCTATGAATATAGGCAAGAAAAAGGAAGAAATGCCTGTAAAATTTTTTATATAAACCCCTTGATTTTATAAATTGCTTATGCTAATATAACAAGGTACCTTTTTAAAGGTGCTTTATATGTGTGCGTAGCTCAGCTGGATAGAGCGTCTGACTACGGATCAGAAGGCCGCGTGTTCGAATCATGTCGCACACACTTTTTATAATAACCGTATTACAATGATACGGTTATTGTTATATATGCGGAGGTGGCGGAATTGGCAGACGCGCTAGATTCAGGTTCTAGTGAACGTTAGTTCATGTGGGTTCAAGTCCCATCCCCCGCAGACAATAAAAAGGAATGATGTCAATACACATCATTCCTTTTTAAATTTATTTATTCGCAGCCTCATAAGCCCTTTTAATAATAACTAAAGCCCTTTTTCCGTCTGTATCTAATTTGCTGTTATCAGACTCGTTGCTGAAAGTACCGTCATATCCAAGCGCTTTAACTGATTTAAAAATATTAACAAGCTCTTCATAGTCCTTATCGGTAATTTGAGGTCTTGAGTAATTCTCACCCATACCGCTTGTGTGCAGATGTTCAGTATATTTAATATATTTGTCTATATCATATATGTCTGTTCCCATAGGCTTCATATTATAATAATCAAGAACCATTTTTACGTTGGGAAGGTTTATTTCCTCAACCATATCATAGACCTCGTCAACAGTATTACAGAAATCACACAGATATTTATGTATTGATTCAAACAGTATAGTCACGCCGTACTTTTTGGCAATATCAGCAGTTATAATAATAAATTGTTTTGCCTGCTCCCATGCTTTATTCTTATCATAGGTTCCGGGAATCTTTCTGATGCCAGGAGCTCCTATTCCAACTGTTTCAGCGCCCAGTGCGGAAGCCCTGAGCATTACCAGTTCTGCATATTCGGCTGTCTTTTTAGGGCAAAAGCCATCCCCTACCATCTTAGGCTCGCTTTTGGCATATGCATTTACAGCAAGGCAGGGTATAGGTCCATTAGATATAATTTCCCTAATCCCATCAAACTCAGCGGCTGTCATTTCCGCCAGTTCCCATCCGGGAACCTCTATGAAGTCATATCCAGCGTTTATCACATTACTGTAAAGCTTAACCGATGTACAGCATCCAAATTTCATATACATTCTCCTTTCATCAGTGCTCAGCCCTGTGCAGTATCAGTTCCCCGGCCACGCTTACCGCAATCTCTGCAGGGGTACTGGCCTTAATGGCAAGGCCAATAGGCGTATGCAGGCTGTCAATTTTATATTCATCTATTCCACATTCAATAAGCCTTTTTCTTGTAATGGCAATTTTGCTTCTGCTTCCTATCACGCCTACATATGAAAGGTTTTTACTTAAAACCTGTTCCAAAACATCAAAGTCAGCTGAATGTCCGCTTGTCATTACTACGGCATAATCGTACTCCGTTAAATCTATATAACGTCCTATTTCTTTAAACTTGCCATGAATTACATCTGTTCCGGGCGGAAAAGTCTCAATTAATTCCTGCCTTTCCTCAAAAACGCTTACCTTAAAATCAAGATGCGAAAGCAAAGGGGCAAGCTCTCTGGAAACATGTCCGGCGCCAAAAATATATACATGTCCTTTTTTAATAAGCGGCTCAATAAACAGCGTGCTGCCGTCATGCTCAAACGCATATCTGCATTCCGTCCACTTTTGTATATCTGTTATTGAGTCAATGAACATTACCCCGTTAATACTGTCATATACACCTATGTCAACTGATGACTTTCCTGCGCGGGTTATAAGCCAAGAAGTCTCCTGTTTTTTTATTAAGCTATTTATATGCCGGACTAATTCCAAATCTTTAGATGAAAAATATTTGAAGCATACCTCAACATTTCCTCCGCATATCATACCCACATCAGCCACATCTTTATTGCTTAAATCATAAGCAGCTACAAACGAGCACTTCCGCTTTAGGGCCTCGGCAGCCTTCAATGTGCATAAATATTCCACACGTCCACCGCCAATCGTCCCCTCTGTCCTGCCATCCTCAAAAACAAGCATTTTTGCGCCCTGTCCCCTTGGAGTTGAGCCTGAGGAGGATATTATAGAGGCAAGCATAACATCCTGTCCCTTCAGAAGCGTCTCATAAATGGATTTAAATATTTTTTCCATAATATCACCTATAAATATACAGCCCCTGTTAAAACAGAGGCTGAAAAAATACTAAACGTCCCGCGGGCTAGCCGTCCTTCGGCATTCAAACCTTGCTTTTTGCAACGCCCCTGCCAACTGCCTTGGCTGAGCGATTTGTGTGGAATAAGGTGGCTAGCCGTCCTTCGGCATTCAAACCTTGCTTTTTGCAACGCCCCTACCAACCGCCTTGGCTGAGCGATTTGTGTGGAATAAGGTGGCTAGCCGTCCTTCGGCATTCAAACCTTGCTTTTTGCAACGCCCCTACCAATTGCCTTGGCTGAGCGATTTGTGTGGAATAAGGTTAATACTTATGGCCTACAATTTGTACCTTAATCATATTTGTAGTACCCGGTATTCCAAGCGGAAGGCCGGCGGTAATAACCGTAGTGTCACCTTTATCTAAATAATTAAGCTCCATTGCCCTGTCAACGCATTTATCAAAGAGGGCAAATGTGTCAAACTCGTCTTCCACAAGAATTGGAGCGACGCCCCATACAAGATTAAGTCTGCGGCACAGGTTTTCATTTGTCGCACAGGCCAATATATCGCATCCCGGCCTGTATCTGGCTATATTTTTTGCCGTTGTGCCTGATTTTGTCACAGTAAGAATTGCCCTTGCGTTAAGGTCATGCGCGGTTGTACAGGTAGCATGACTGATAGCGTCCGTAATATTGGGATTTGACTTTCTTTCGTCGGTGAAAAATCTTTTTTTGTAGTTTATAGCTTCCTCTGCCCTTACCGCAACCCTTGCCATTGTTTTTACGGCCTCGACAGGGTATTTTCCAACCGCTGTTTCACCTGAAAGCATTATAGCGCCGGTACCGTCAAAAACGGCATTGGCAACGTCGGCGGTTTCAGCCCTTGTGGGCCTTGGGTTTTTCATCATGGATTCAAGCATTTGCGTGGCAGTAATGGTCATTTTCCCTGCCTTTGCCGCCTTTTTAATTATCATTTTCTGTATTACAGGGACATCCTCATAGGGAATTTCTACTCCCATATCTCCCCTTGCAATCATAACGCCGTCAGATACCTGAAGTATCTCATCAATGTTTTCCACGCCCTGCTTATTCTCTATTTTGGCTATTATAGCTATTGTAGAGCAGTTTCTTTCTTCAAGTATCCTTTTAATTTTTAATACATCTCCGGCCGTCCTTACAAACGAAGCGGCTATGAAATCAAAGTCATTATCTACTGCAAAATTAATATCCTCGACGTCCTTATCGCTCATATACGGCATTGATACGACTGTTCCCGGCAGATTAACGCCCTTATTGTTGGATACGGGGCCGGGATTTACAACTACGCATTTCACGTCAGTTTCATTTTTATCAATAACCCTAAGCTCAATAAGGCCGTCGTCAATCAATACCCTTGTCCCTATGCAGACGTCATTTGGAAAATCCTTATAGGTAACCGAAACGATTTTATCGTCGCCCTCGATATCCCTTGTCGTAAGAGTAAATTCCTGCTCCGCCTCAAGGTTAATTAAGCCGTCCTTAAATTTACGGACACGGATTTCCGGTCCCTTTGTGTCAAGCAGAGCCGCAACGTATCTGCTTTTATCCCTTCGGGCCTGCTTAAGCTCCTCAAGTCTTTCCAAATGCTCATCATATGTTCCGTGTGAGAAGTTAAATCTCGCCACATTCATGCCTTCCTCTATCATGCTTTCAAGTACTTTTAAATCATCGGTAGCCGGACCTAAAGTACAAACTATTTTTGTTTTTCTCATATATGTCTTCCTCCGCCATAAAGCTGTCATATTTATCGGGTAACGGACAAGGTATTTTTTTACATACATTTGCCCTATTTGATTATATATTTTTTAAAAACATTTGTAAATCGCTATATCTTAAAATTTCCATTAAATACTCTTAAAGATATCTTCGGAGTTTATAGACAAGGTCATCTTCCAGCTTTATAAGCTTATCCGCAATATCAACCGCTTCCTTATCGGCATGCTCATACTCATTTTTGTATTTGCATAATGTTTTAATTCCCATTCCGCATCCGTCAGTAATAAGGTCGGCAACAGTTTTATCGTTTTTGTCAGCCATAATTTTCATATTAATTTTTGTCCATGCCATTACCTGTGCCATTGGTGAAGGGTCCTTACCCTCTTTATTACACTTTGCCAAGAGGGAGTCAATTAAAAGTCCTGTTTTTTCGTGCTCCGCCTTATTTTTTTCCAGCAGCTCCTTGAGTTCCTTATTCTCGACAACATCTAAAACCTCGTCCAATGACTTTACAGCTGTTTTCACACCTGCATCACATTCCTTTAAAAGCTCAACTGTATCAACTGTAACCTTTTCAGCTATCATAATTTTCCTCCTTAAAAATATTGTTACACTAATTTTTTGTATAATTGACCAATATTATTCTTTTAGATTATAATGTTATCAAAAAACAGGGGGAAAAGTTAAAATGAATGAGCATCTAAAGGAAACTGAGGATTTTTTTGATAAAATTGCTCCCATTTGGGATGAAACCTTTGCCGGCAATTCACTGAACCTTAAAGCGGTAATGGCGCTGAGCGGACTTCGTGAAAATGATAAAGTAATTGATATTGCCTGCGGAACGGGCGTACTATTTGATGATATACTTGCATTAAATCCGTCCTGTTTGTGGGGTATTGACCTTTCAGACAGAATGCTAATAAAAGCGTCAGAAAAATACAGTGATGAAAGAATAAAACTATGGAAAGGCGATTTTTACGATTTTCCGGAAAAAGATTTTGATTTAGCATTCATATACAGGGCATATCCGCATTTTCCTGATAAAAGCACCTTTGCTGAAAAGCTTCATTCAGTGTTAAAGCCAAATGGACGGTTTATTATTGCTCACAATGAAAGCAGGGATAAAATAAACCGGCGCCATGCCCAGGGTGCTGCTGAAATCTCAGACTTGCTGCTGCCCGCAGAAACAGAAAGCGGAAATTTTAAAGATTTATTCAGTATAGATATTGTAGCTGATACCGATTATGTTTATATTATATCCGGAACTAGGAAATAACATTGACACTTTTGTTTAAGTGCGATAAAATTAAATAAAAATGCAGGGGTGCTGTGAATTGCCTTTTGGTATTCACTGGCTGAGAGAAATATTTTCAACCCTTGATACGCCTTAGCCGTATCTCACCTGATTTGGATAATGCCAACGTAGGAAGCTAATAGGATTCTCACAGGGGAACGCCAACAGGCCGTTTCCCTTTTTATTTTGAAAGGAGGAAGCAATGCTTAAAAGCTGTCTTGAAAACGTGAGGCTTAAAACGCCTCTTATCCACAATATAACAAATTATGTAACGGTAAATGACGTGGCAAATATCCTTCTTGCCTGCGGCGGTTCCCCCATTATGGCCGATGATGATGAGGAGGCAGAAGAAATAACGTCTATCTGTGCCGGGCTGAATATCAACATCGGAACATTAAACTCCAGAACAATTCCATCCATGCATAAAGCCGGCAAAACGGCCAACAGGCTTGGGCATCCCATTGTTCTTGACCCTGTTGGGGCAGGTGCGTCCAAACTAAGGACGAAAACCGCAGAGAACCTTCTGTCGTCCATTAAATTTGACGTTATCCGAGGAAATATATCCGAGATTAAGGCATTGGCATTGGGAAGTGGCGGAGCTAAGGGTGTAGACGCGGATATAAGCGATAAAGTAACTGATGAAAACCTCAGCTTAGCAATTGCCTTTGCTGAAAAGTTCTCGGCTGAAACAGGCGCTGTTATATCTATATCCGGCGCTACGGATATAGTATGCGGCGGCACTAAGGCATATGTAATTAAAAACGGACATCCTATGATGTCACAGATAACCGGAAGCGGCTGTATGCTTACGGCGATGACCGCCGCGTATATTGCTGCCAACAATAATAACATTTTGGAAGCCGCTGCAGCCGCGACTATTGCTATGGGAGTATGCGGTGAGCTGGCCTATGAGAGGCTTTCCAATGCCGGAGGCGGAAACGCTTCATTTAGAAATTACTTAATAGACGCCGTCTATAATTTGGACGGTGATACACTTGAAAGAAGGGCTAAATATGAAATCTATTAAAGAGGGAATGCTTTTATATGCCGTCACTGACAGAAGCTGGCTTAAGGGCAGAACAGTTGCTGAGCAGGTGGAGGAAGCGCTTAAGGGCGGAGCCACATTTATCCAGCTTCGAGAAAAAGAGCTTGACTATGATTCATTTCTTGCAGAAGCCTTTGCTGTTAAAGAACTGTGTAAAAAATACGGCGTTCCCTTTGTCATTAACGATAATGTTGATATTGCAATAGCCTGCGGAGCCGACGGCGTCCATGTTGGTCAGAGCGACATGGAAACAGGAGATGTACGTGCGAGGCTTGGAGATAATAAAATAATCGGCGTTTCAGTTCATAATGTTAAGGAGGCTGTAACTGCACAGGAGCATGGAGCCGACTACCTTGGTGTGGGCGCCGTATTTTCAACAAGTACAAAGCTAGATGCCGATACCACCTCCTTCGGAGTTGTTAAGGATATATGCGATGCGGTGCATATCCCTGTTGTCGCAATAGGGGGCATAAACGAAAACAATATCCTTAAGCTCAAGGGAACAGGGATTGACGGTGTAGCTGTGGTTTCCGCTGTTTTTGCCAAGGATGACATTGAAGCGGCCGCTAAAAACCTTCTTGCACTTTCAAAAGAAATGACAGAATCTAAGCCTGAAATCAAAAAGGTCCTTTCCATAGCGGGGACAGACCCTACCGGTGGTGCCGGACAGCAGGCAGACCTTAAAACAATAACAGTCCATAAGCTCTACGGCATGAGCGTTATAACCTCGCTTGTAGCCCAAAATACTATGGGCGTTTATGATGTAATAGACACACCACCTGAGTTTGTTGCTAAACAGCTTGACTGCGTATTTCAGGATATACGCCCTGACGCGGTAAAAATAGGCATGGTATCAAACAGTAAAATTATTGATGTAATAGTAGATAAGCTTAAGGAATACAAGGCCGAAAACATAGTTGTGGACCCGGTTATGGTTTCCACAAGCGGCGGCAAGCTTCTCAGCGACGAGGCATGCGAAGCGCTTATAACCAAGCTTCTTCCTATGGGTGCCGTTATAACCCCTAATATTCCTGAAGCCGAGGTTTTATGCGGCTTTGAAATCAGAAACACCGACGATATGATTAGGGCCGCTGAAAAAATATCTGAAATGGTTGAGGGCGGCATACTTATAAAGGGCGGCCATCTTGTATCAACCGCTACGGACCTGCTGTATCAGAACGGCGAGATAACGTGGTTTTCTTCTGAAAGAGTTGACAATCCCAATACCCACGGCACCGGCTGTACACTGTCCTCAGCAATTGCAAGCAATCTGGCCAAGGGCTATTCATTAAAGGAAAGTATTGGCAACGCAAAGAAATACCTAACAGGAGCGCTGAAAGCACAGCTTAATCTGGGTAAAGGCAGCGGACCACTTGAACATACCTACAGCATTAAATACAAATGTCCTCTTTAAGAGGACATTTTTTTCTTGACTTTGCTACGCTATATGTTAAAATGACTTTATCACAACAAGAAAAAGGAGAAGAATGATGAAGGAAAAAATCAGAGCGGCCATACTCGGTTTAGGCACAGTAGGAACCGGAGTTTATAAAATCATACAAAACCAGAAGGATGAGTTTCCATTCAAAATAGTTTAAGAGCTTGAGGTTGCAAAAATACTTGTTAAAAAAACGAAAAA